>JAYUYU010000514.1:0-5299 GCA_043752365.1 Myxococcales bacterium
TGCATTGAAGCCGGTGATGCCGACTAATCAAGGCGACTGGACGCGTTGCTGATCGAGTTCATTTGGAGAACGGACGTGGGCGTGCAGAGCAGAATCGTCCGATGATGACGGCTCTTCCAGCGAAGAGACTTTGGAGGCGGTGGTGACCTCCGTCCGTCGGGCTGTCATTGACGCGCTGAGAAGCGCGCAGTCGAGATCTTGGTCTCGCTCTCGAGCTTGTGGAAGCGTTCGTCGTGACTGATTTGACGGAAGAGATCGGCCAAGCTGGCGAAGTGGCCGTAGTCCGTCGCGAACTGGGAGCTGAACGGAGTCGTTTCCCACTCGGGGTGCTCGGCGACTAGCGCCGCGTATTCGTGCTCGGCGTGATCCTCGAAATCGGCGTTGAGGCGGTGGGACCAAGCCGGGCTGACGACGTAGAGCAGCCAGGAGACTTGGTAATAGAAGAACGCGATCAGCTGGGGCAGCCACGCGGAGCGTAGTCGGCCGAGAGCGTTGCCTTTCGCGGCGATGAGTTCGTCGAGGATGAACAAGTGCCACTGCTCATTGTCCTGTTGCGCACGAGCTTCCAGGACACGGTCGTAGATGCGGCGGGCCAGGTCGTGCTGCTCGTGGACGTGGGTGGTGGCGACATACGCGACCTGCTCCCACGCCTGATAAGGGACGCGGGCGATCAACTCGAGGACGCGGAATTTCTCCAGCGTGCGCGCGCGGCCGTAGAAGACGTCGAGCCCGGAGAAGAGCCCGCGGGCGGGCAGCGAATAGCGACGCCGGGGTGCTCCGAGCGTTTCCGCGTGGGTACGTGCGAGGGCCTCGTGATCGAGGTGGATGGGCGAGCGTGTGGGTCGAGGAGCCGGCAGCGAATCGTGCATGACGTGACTCTGGGGATCGCGGTCGCCGAAGACAAGGGCCAGCGGCCGGTGTTCACCGGCGGTCAAGTGTGGCGGCGAATGGACCCGTCTCGGAGACGGCAGCTCGAGATGCGCCGCGGTGCAAAAGCGCCTGGCGCCGCTCCGCCGCGTTTTCGAGCAAGGCTGGGACGCGATATCGTCGCCCCTCGGTCAGAACTCTCGCAGCATCCGTTCCAGCAGCAGTTCAGTCGATAGGCAGCGTACGTGGATCATTTGATGTCCTTCGGTTGCAGTAGCTCCCTGAGCACGGGGTCCTTTTGCGCTTTCGCGAGCAGGACCCGCCGCGCCAAAAAGATGCGCCCCTTGGTCAACATGGGGCTCTCTCCGATGATCGCGGCCACCTCCACTATCGGGCGACCATCGAGAAAATATAGTACGAAAGGGATACGTTTCTTGGGTCCAAGCTTTTCGATGTGGTGGTAGAGGCGTTCAACGCAGCGGCGCGTTTCAGTTGCTCGGTCTGGCGGAGGCCGCGAATCGCGTGGCTCGTCGGGACCGCGCATCAATTCCAACGACGCGTGCTTACGGAATTTGGCATAACGAAAGTGACGAAACGCGACGCGCGTGGCGATGCCGGCAAGCCAGCTCTCGACGCTCGCCTCGCCTCGGAAGCGTGGAAGGGCGTCGATGGCGACACTGAAAGTGGCTTCGAGCAAATCCTCGACCTCGGGCCGAGGACCTACGATGCGCAGCAAAAGTCGATGTACAGCAGGGGACTGCAGCCGAAATAGCTGGTCCAACGCTTGGCGGTCACCGCGGCGGCACGCTTGAAGCAGGGGCTGTTCATTGGACAAGCCGTCCGAGCGTTCCGAAAGGCCCACCTCCTGTAGTGAGCCGAGGAACCTCGCGGGTGACAAAAATTAGCAGCTTGGCGGCGACTACGCAGCGAGTGAAGTGGCATTCGCAAAAGTTAAAAAATACAGATCATGAAATCGGTTCCATATTCCCTAAAGTGAAGAAATGCGAGCCAGCTCGGCTCGCACAGGCGCGGCCTCGCAGCATGAGCCACGGAAAGGTGGCGTCTCCAGCCGCTGCCGCGATGCTACATGCAGGCGACTGCGTCATTGTCGCAGGAGCACAGTTGACCCGGACAGAGTCCCTGGCCGGTGCAGGGGTCGCCGTCCATCGCGTCGGGCGGGCACTCGGCGTCGCCAGCGTCTCCATCCACGCAGCTCCACCCGAGAGGGCTACCATCCCCGTCCGTGGGCAAGCAGCTACAGAGCTGGGTGTCGTAGGGGCAGACGGCCGGGTCTCCCTGCCCTGGCTCGCATGTCTCGCCGGGCCCGGGCATCGTTTCTGGGCAAGCCGAAACGTTCTCAGTACCGCCATTGGCGCTCGTGCCGCCATTGGCGCTCGTGCCGCCATTGCCACTCGTGCCGCCATTGGCGCTCGTGCCGCCGAAGCCCTGATTCCCTGCCGTGCTTGTCACGCCGGCGGCGCTCATCGACCCTGCGTTCGCGGTGGTGGAGCCACCTATCGACGACGCTCCGGCGGAGCCACCGGACCCATTGCCTAGGGGGATGGAGGCGCCGTCGCTCGAGCAGCCCGCCCCCGCCACGATTAGCGAACCTGCCGCGCCCAACAAACCCAATGCCAGCAGTCCGGTCTTCATGGTCATGCCGCATTAGGGACGCCTCCGCGCCATTCCGTGATGCATCCGCAAAAAAAAGCAGCGCCGATGCCGGGCGTTAGCCGCCTGGGTAACGCGGGAGTCGCCCAGGGTGCCGTTCCATCAAGGAAACTGGAAGAAGCCGAGCCCGGCGTCCACGAAAGCCCTGGCGTCGCTCGCGCGGCTGTGAACAGCCAGTACGTTGAAACCTGGCACAAGCGCTGCCAATGCTTCCGCGCTCACCTCTGAAACGCGATAGGCGCCGGGGGGCTCGACGTTAGAGAAGGCTTCCACGCCGTTCAGGTAGAATTGCGTCTCTCCGCGATGGTAGACCCGCAGGCTGAGGGGGCTGGCTGGGAGTTCGAAAGAAAACCCACGCCGCAGCCAAATCTCCGGACTTTGCCAGTGCGTGCCGCGCGGCAAAACCTCAACCGCGTCGTCACCGAAAGGGCCTAGTGCCTCGCCCCAGCTCGAGTCGTCGAAGAAAGGCGACGCCCAAGTCTCGTCTATCGGCCCCTCCGAAAATCGCCACGGCTGGCCGACCTCCTCCGAAGTGTCGACGAGCGACCAGTAAGCTTGCGCCCGCAACGTGATCCGAAAGGCTTGTTCCGAGAGCCCCTGATCGACCTGTTGAACGAGCGCAGCGCCACCCTCGATGCTTCCGTCAGTAACCTGCAAGACGAGACCGCTCAGGTGGCTGAAGATCTTCCAAGTATCATCGCCCGCGCAGATGGCTTGCCATTCTTGGTTGACGCTCTGGTTGCATCCCGAAACGATGACAGGCGTACCGGGCGATGAATCGCCGCCGGATAGGTCGAGGCAGTCGGCCCGTTCGAGATTGACGAGTGAGAACCACCCGGACGTGGCGGCCCCGACTTGCCAGATCTGGCTAGGCTCTTGGGCGCAGCCGCGTTGCTCGATGGCTGGCGCCCCGCCAGGCGCACGATCTTGCGGGGCCAGGCAATTGCCGCTGGGGACGGCCTCGAGCCGAAGCACACCTCGAATTCGGGCCGCGTCGCCGATTGCGTAGCTTTCGTCGCCCAAGCCTGCTGTGAGTGTGCAGCCAGTCGTGGGAGTTGACACCGCGGGCGGCTCGCCAACCGCGCCGCCGCCCGCCCCAGTAGGCGGGACGTCAATCGGGACGTCAATCGGGACGTCGACCGCGCCGCCAACGCCTGAGTCTCGCGGAGTGTGGTGCCCAATCAAGATTCCTGGGGCGCCGACCTCGCAAGCCGTAAGGGTGAGCAGCAGCGCGGCACCCCAAGCGCATCTCCGTCGGGTTTCCGCGACGCCAGGTTCAAGGTCGGCGAGTCGTAGCCGCGCCGTCGGCGCTTGCAGGCTGGGCCGGAGCACCACACGCTCGTTCGACGCGACTGGCTTGAGGGGAATCAGCATAGCGATGGAGGAAGCGTCGGGCTTGAGCTTGACCCTCAGTTTGCCTGCCCGCACCGCAAAGAGCCAGGACGCGAGCCGCATCGGCTTCGATGCGCAACATTCCTTTCGGAAAACGCCGATCGTAGTCGCCTAGTCTCGAAAGCGCCTCGCCAGTGCGCCCGGCCGCAAGCGCGCGCTGAGCTTCCGCCAACAGCTTGCCTTCGGCTTCTACGTTCAAAATCGGGGCCTTCTTGGGCGGAGCAGGCTCAGAAGCCGCGGCAGCGGGGGCGGAGACTTCGGGGATTGGAGTTGCCGTGAGCTCGCGTGGCGGCTCGGCAACCTTGCGCACCGGCACGCTGCGGCTCGGCGCTGCGTGCTTAGCGGGAGCGGCCGCCGCCGGCACGGCTGGCTTCGATCGGTGGATCCACACGCCTCCTGCTAGAGCGACGCCTACTACTAGCCCAGAGGCGACGAGCTTGAATCCCAGCAGGCCGGTTGCAGCGGCCGCTTGCGGTGCCGTGACCGACGCGGCGGCCAGCGCACCGGCCGCTGCTAGCTTGCCAAGAAGAGCTTTACCGACCCGGTCCACGTCCGCCTGGTCTGGGTCGTCGCCCGAGCGCATCGCCCCGAGCAACGCTCGTGTTCTGGCGTCAAGGTCGCTCATGATGCCACCTTCGGCTCGGCGAGGCTTTCCCTCAAGCGTTCTTCGAGGAGCCGCCGCCCGGCCCGTAACCGACTGTGAGCCGTGTTGAGGTTGATGGCGAGGGCCTCCGCTGCCTCTACCACGGACATCTGCTCCAGCTCGACCATGACGAGGATCGTTCTCTTGTCGTAGTCGAGTTCGGCGAGCAGCCGATGCCCAAGCTCGATGGCCTGACGCTGCAGCAAGAGGTCGAGCGGGCTGTGCTCGCTCTCGACCAGACCGTCCAAGAGCTCGGGCGAGACCGGCACAAACCGCTGACTCGTGATGCGGAGCCGCTCGCACTTGCGCGCCGCGATCCGCGCCATGATCGCGAACAACCAGGTTCGGATGGCTGAACGGCCCTCGAAGTCTTGTAAAGCCTGTTGCGCTGCGAGAAAGACATCTTGAACGGCATCCTCAATGTGATCCGGGGGGATCCCCAGCCTTCGCAGGTTGCGCCAGACAAACTTCGCGTGCTCGGCGTAGAGCTCCGCCACGCTAGGGACGGCTCCAGCCTTGGGGAGACGCGACTCCATCGGTATTCAGCGCAGCAAGGGCAGTTCCATCGGACCTGGCAACACAGTTAGTCCATGCTGCATCTAGATCCGTGATCCCTGAGTGTTACGGGCTCGAGAAAACTCGCGCGCCGCTCAGAGTCGAAGCAAGAGGCCCGCCAGCAAAGCGCCACTAAGGGCGGGAATTTCATGCACTTGGCCCACGTCGCCA
>JAYUYU010000515.1:0-12839 GCA_043752365.1 Myxococcales bacterium
AAACGTATCATTGTACAGAATGCTTGGCGGGGCGCAGGTTGAACCCATGAACGCCATCACCCAACAGGCCTGGAATCCAACCCACTACGACCGCGCGGGCGCCTTCGTGCCCAAGCTCGGCGCAGACTTGCTCGAGTTCCTGGCGCCGCAGCCGGGTGAGCGCGTGCTCGACCTGGGCTCCGGCACCGGCGACCTGACGGCCCAGTTGGCGGAGCGAGGCGCCCACGTGGTTGGGGTCGACGCCTCGAGCGAGATGGTGAACGAAGCCCGACGCAAGCACCCGAACCTGAGCTTCACGTTGGCCGACGGACAGGCGTTGCAGTTCGAGCAGGAGTTCGACGCGGTATTCTCCAACGCCACCTTGCACTGGATGCCGCGCGCGGATGCGGTGGCCGAAGGTGTGGCGCGCGCGCTCAAACCGGGCGGACGCTTCGTGGCCGAGTTTGGCGGCGCGCGCTGCGTGCAAACCGTGCGTGACGCGCTGCAAGCCGAGCTGGCCGAACGCAGCGTCCAAGGCCGTGGCTCCCCGCTTTGGTTTTTCCCGAGTGTTCCGCAGTATGCGCGCGTTTTGGAGCAGGCCGGCTTGTGGGTGCGGACGGCCCTGTGGTTCGAGCGACCCACGAAGCTGGAGGGCCAAGCCGGCCTTGCCAACTGGCTGGAGCTGTTTTGCCTGCCGCTGTTGCAGGCGTTGGGCGACCAGCGCGCGGCGGTCGTGGCCGGGGTGGAGCGGCGCTGCCATGCTGCACTGTTCAAGGACGGCGCGTGGTGGCTCGACTACACGCGCCTGCGGGTCGTGGCGTCGAAGGCGTGATACGCTCCACGGCGCGTGACCTCACCTTGCTCGAGCAGATTGGCTGAGTCGCCGTGAGCGGCGGCTGGTGGACGGTAGGGCGGCTGCGCGGCGCGCCGATCAAGCTTCACTGGTCGCTGCCCGTGGGCGCGTTGCTGTGGAGCCGCTTGCAGTTCGTGCCCGCGTTCTGGCTCGGCTTCGCGGCGCTGATCTTGATCCACGAGCTGGGGCACGCCTTGCTGGTGCTGCGCTACGGGCTCGGGCTCTCGGAAATTGCGGTGCACGGCATGGGTGGCCACTGCCAGCACGACCGCCCGGGCACACGCTTCCAAGAAGCGGCCGTTGCGTGGGGCGGCGTGCTGGCACAGTTCGCGCTCTTCGCGCTGGTGCAGGTGGCGTTGTTGGTGTTCGGGCCGCCCAGCACGCTGCACACGGCCTTATTGGTCCAGGCGTTCACCGAGACCAACTTGATGATGGCGGCGTTCAACCTCATTCCGTTCGGGCCGTTGGACGGCCGCAGGGCTTGGCCCATCGTGCCCATGCTGCTGGCGCGCTTCCGAAAGAAGGCCGCCGTGCACCAGGCGTCGGCACGTCGGCGCAGCGTGCACGACGAGCTGCGCGCGCTGGAACGCCTAGACACGCAGGCCGAAACCCCCAGCCAAAAAACCGAGCGACTCGTGCGCGAGCTGATCGCCCGTACGACTCAACCCAAAGATCGCTGAGCGCTAGGGCGCGTATTCGCGCAATACCTCGGCCGTCAGGATGCGATCCAAGCGAAAGTGCCGGCGCTCGCCGGTGACGGTGTCGGCGCCCTCCACGCGCGTTTCGTGGCGGTCCATCATCACCGACTGAATGCGCACCACGCGCTTGGTCTCGATATGGTTGCCGTCGACGTAGACGATGCGCACGGGCTGCTGCTCGAACCAGGCCCGCTCGATGGCCGAGCGCACCTTTTGATCGCTGGGCAAAGCCGGCACGCCGTGAAACGACAGCTCCTTCAGCCGCGAAAGCAGCTCACGCTGCGCCGAGGTCGAGAGCGCCGCTCGAACCTTGTCCAGGCCCGACTGCAACGTCTCGCTGAAGGGCAATAGGCGCATGTCGATCGCGAACTTGCCGAGCGCCACCAGCAGCGCGGCTTCACGCGCCGTGAAATTGACGGGCGGCAAGCTGTAGCTCCGGTCGAGCGCGTAACCGCCGCCCGGGCCCGATTCGGCCGACACCGGCAGCGCGGCTGCGCGCAACGTGTCGAGGTCGCGGTAGATGGTGCGCACGGTGACGCCAAAGCGCTCGGCCAGCGCCTCGGCCGTGACGCCAGTGCGGCGCCCACGCAGGTACTCGGCTAGCGCGAAAAGCCGTTCGGTTCTCTGCATTTCGACAAACACTGACATACCGCTGACAGAGCAGTTTGTGAAGCTCCAGGCCATGGACACCAGCGTTTACGGCCAACCGGGCCAGCTCGAGCGGCAGGGCTGGAAGCTTCCCGAGGCTGCCCTTCGCCGCCTCCGGCTACGTTTGGGCCGGGGTGCGGCAACGGGGGAGGCATGGGACGCCAGTCTTATGTACGGGGTGCCGTGGGACACGCTGAGTGAACTGGTGGAGTATTGGCTGGACGGCTTCGCGTTCGAGCGCGGCGCCCGGCTCGACACGCCCTGCTTCAAGACCGAGCTGGTCGGCGGCGTGTGGAGCTTTACGCACGTCCGCTCGCCGCAGCCACGCGCCGTACCGCTACTCATGCTGCATGGCTACTCGGGCTCGCCGTGGGAGCACGAACGCGTCGTCGAACCGCTGACGCGACCACGCGCGCACGGCGCCGACGCGCAGCGCGCCTTCCATGTCGTTTGCCCGGGCCTGCCGGGCTTCGGGCTCTCCCAAGGCCGGCCGCACGCCATCGCCCAGAACTGCGCGGCGTTGATGCAACGGCTCGGCTACACGCGCTACCTGGTTCACGGCAGCGACTTGGGAGCGAACCTGGCGCTCGCGCTGGGTGCCTGCGACGGCGCGCACGTGCTGGGACTGCACCTGACGGCCCTGCCCACCTACCCTGCCGAAACCGCTGAGCAAATGGCGCAGCTGAGCCAGCCCGAGAAGTCGCAGCTGGCCCGTCTGACCGAGCTCCACGACGAGCAGTCTTTTCACTTGCCGGAGTCGGCTATCGAAGGGCTGGCGTTTTCGCTGGCAGCGTTCGACGACCCCGGCACGCCCGAAATTTTGAAGTTTCGAGACGCTTTGTTGAGTGGCCTCAGTTGTTCGTGGGCGCTTGGCAGCGCACCCGAGCGCAACGCGCTGTACCGAGCGCTGCGCCTGAAGCCCGCGCCCGCAACGAGCTTGCCAGTGGCGGTCCAGCAGTTTCCGCTCGATGCGCCCAGCCTGCGGCGCTTTGCCGAGCGCGCACACCACGTCGTACAATGGTGTGAGCACGAGCGCGGCGGCCCGCTGCCGGGGCTCGAGCAACCCGACACGCTGCTGCAATCACTGCGTGACTTCGCAAACGTTCTTCGTGCTTGAACGGCTGCACGGGGGCTCTGATGGCCTACGAGCTGCAAGACAACATCGAGCACCCGGGCCGGTTGCGCGCCCAGTCGGGGCGCTTTCCCGCAAACTGCTCCTTGCCAGGGTGCTCGTCGAACGGGCGCCGCAACACATCCAGCAGCTCGAGCACCACGCTGCCGTCACCCTGCTCGGCGCGGTCGATGGCTAGCTGGGCCACGTAGTTGCGCAGCACGAACTTGGGATTGACGCTGTCCATGCGCGCCTTGCGCTCGGCGTCTACGGTGCCGTCCTCGCGTACGCGGGCGGCGTAGCGCCGCAGCCAGGCGCAAAGGCCGGCGCGATGCTGGGGTCCCACGGCGGCCGGTTCGTAGAATGCGACTTCGAGCGGGCCGAGCAGCGCTTCGTCAGACGCTTCCGCATTTTCGGTGACGGGCAGATCGGCCAAATGGCGATAGAAAAGCGTCATGTCGGTTTCGACCGCCGACAGCAGCTCCAGCAAATCGTCGACCAGCGTGGCGTCCGGCACGCGCGCGGCGCCGTTGGACATGATTTCTTCGTCATTCAAGCGCAGCAGCCCAAGCTTGGCCGCGACTTGGCGGGCTCGCTCGGAATCGAGGGCCGCCGTAAACTCGGGAATGACGCCCTCGAGCGCCGCCACGTCTTCGACTAGCGGATAAATGGCGTTAGCCAAGCACACGATATTCCACAGTGCGATCCGCGGCTGCGACCCGTAGCGATAGCGTCTGCCCTGAGCGTCGGTAATGTTAGGCGTCCAATCGGGCGCGAAATCATCCAGAAAACCGTATGGACCGTAGTCGATGGTCAGGCCCAGAATCGACATGTTGTCGGTATTCATGACGCCGTGCACGAAGCCGACCGACATCCAACCGGCAACCATGCGCGCGGTACGGCGCGCGACCTCTTTCAGCCAGGCGACGTAAACTGCCGGCGACGGTTCGCCCAGCTCGGGAAAGTACGTGCGAATCGTGAAATCGGCCAGAGTACGCAGCAGCTTTACGTCGTCGCGCGACGCGAGCAGCTCGAAATTGCCGAAGCGCAAGAACGACGGCGCGACGCGACACACGACCGCGCCTGGCTCTTCACGAGCGTGGCCGTCGTAGAGGATGTCTCGCAGCACGCCCTCGCCCGTACCAACCAGTGACAGCGCCCGCGTGGTCGGAATGCCCAGGTGGTGCATGGCCTCACTGCACAAGAACTCTCGCACGCTGGAACGCATGACCGCGCGACCGTCGGCCCGGCGCGAGTACGGTGTCGGGCCAGCGCCTTTGAGCTGCAATTCCCAATGCTGGCCGCTCGGCGCCACCAGCTCACCGAGCGAGATGGCGCGACCGTCGCCCAGCTGCCCCGCCCAGTTGCCGAACTGGTGCCCACCGTAGCAAGCGGCCGCAGCGTCCATGCCGGGCAGCTGTTGGTTACCGGCGAACACCTGCGCAAACTGCTCACTTTGAACGAAGTCGTTCGAAAGACCGAGCAGCTCCGCCACCTCGCCCGCGACTGCCAACGTGCGCGGCGCCCGCACTGGCGTCGGCGTCACACGTGAGAAGCAGGCGCCGTGGACCTGCCGCGTTCGGTTCTCGGCGTTGGGATCTACCGGCAGGCTGCGCAGCGCGCGGTTGTCGAACACGAGCATGGTCCAGAGGCATAGCTCGCGATTACAGACGACGCACTAGTGCTGGTGCCGGGAGGCTCATTTTCGTCTGTGGCGACGTCGCCCAGCTGGGCCGGTGGGCTCTAGCGCTACACCGGGGCTAAGCCTCAGTAGCTGTAGCGAGCGCCGCCGAACGCGCGAATGCCCTCCTGCGGCGCAGCAGTCAAAAGTCCCTTCGTCGCGTGGCGATGGTTCGTGAGATTGCGACCTGAGGCGAAGAGATCCAGGCCTTCGAGGACGGTATAGGCGGCGTGCAAGCTGACCTCGTAGGGCCAGTCGGTTTCGCCGTCCTCGTAGCCTCGTGTCAAACCGGCTTCGGTTCCGGGCGTAAACCCTAATGGTGAGCGCAGCATCAGGCTCGGCGTTACGACGAGCTTCTTAAGCGGACGAACAGCCGCGCCCAGCCTGACGTTGACCGTGGACAGCTGATCGAGGCCGCTGGTTTGGCCGTCCACCTCCGTCTCGCTGCCCACCACGGACAGCGAGCCCCAAGGCGACACGTACGCGAAGTGCGCCTGGGCGTACAGATCCGCACCGACCGTGGTGGTCTTTCCGCCGTTGGCCGTACTTACCAAGCGCCGCGTACCCGTGCCGGCGAGGTCGGTGTACACCTCGTCGGCGACTACGTTAGCGGGCAGGCCACGGTCACCCAGAACTAGCAGATTTCGCTGTTGAAGATGAAACGCGCTCAGCCCGACGTGAAGCTTACGGTCGGTATAAGTCAGGTTGAGCTCGTTGGCTGTGGCTCGTTCGGGCTCTAGGGCGGGGTTGATGGCGTTCAAATCCGCGCCGTTATCGTAGGCGTTGTGGCTGTAGTAGGGGGCCGGCGCCACGAAGGCTTGCGTGAACACGTACTTGGCAGCGATGCGATCCGTGACAGCGTAAATCGCCGCGAGTCGCGGGCTGATCGGCACTTCGTCGAAGCGCGTGTTCTTGTCGGCGCGTAGCCCTGCTATCAAACGTAGCGGCCTTGCGACGTGCCATTGCGCTTCGGCATAGGCACCGTAATTTTGGTAAACGAGATTGGTGGCGCGCTGAACGCGCTGCAGCGAGTCAGGGTCCCCGATGGCGGTGTAGTATTCGAATGCTCCGCCCTGCGTGACGATGTCTGCATTCGGGTCCGCGCCTCCGGGAATCGTGGCCTTCGGGGTGACGTCGTAGTGGGTAGCGACGACGCCCGCCGTCAGCGAAAGCTCATCCGTGAAGTCGATAACGGCTCGCTCGTCGAGCTGCACGCTAGTGCCGCGCGCGTATTTGAAATCATTCAAAAATAGCGCTTCGCCGACCGGAAAAACATAGCGAGTGTCTGGAGCTACCTCGTATTTGTTGTAGGTAATCGTCGTAAACAGCTGTGCGCGTTTGCTCAGGTCGAAGCGGTGCTGGCCTTCAACGGCCAGCGAGCGGTCGTGCCAGGTTGCTTCGTCGACGAAATACAGCGCGCCAGAATAGCCGCCCTCAGAGCTACTGCGCGATGACTCACGGAACCAAAGCTGCACGGAGGAGTTGCTCGCCTCCATGCGCATAAACGTATTGAAGCCGCGGTCCCAACGCTTTGGCGGATCCCCGCCCAAGGTGGTGGCCTTCGCGTAGTGCGTTTTCCACCAGGTTGCATGGCTCTTGCTAAGATCCCACAGATCCGAGTCGATGAACTGCGCATACAGCTGCACGGAGACAGGGTTGTCAACGGACCCGAAGGTTCCCGACGCGGAAGCAAAGCCATCCTTGTAGTTGTTGTTGCCGTAGGCTCCCGAGAGCGAGAAATGGTAGCCCTTTTGCGGCTTCTTGGTGATCACGTTGATGACCGCGAAGATGGCGTCTTGGCCGTAGAGGGTGGACCCGGGACCGTAGCTAATCTCGATCTGTTCCGCGCCACGCACGCTGAAGTCGCTGCGGAACGAAATCTCTTCGCCACCGGGCGGGTTGACGCGCATGCCGTTCACCAACACGACGATCTTGTTGTTGCCGGAAGCGCCACGCACGGAGACAAGTGCGCCCATCTCGCTAAAGTACGTAACCGATGGGTCCATTCCCGGAACGTCGCGCAGCACGTCGATCAGATTGACGTAGCCGCGTTCGCGCACATCGTGACCGCTGATCACGTACACGGTAGCCGGTGCTTGGTTAACGTCCTGCGCACGTTGCGATGTCGAAACGACCTGCACGTTCATCAAATCCACGAGCGAAAGGCCTTCGTAGGCGTTGGAGTCCTCTTGGGTAGCGGGCCGTGGCTCCGTTTGCTGGGTGGGCGCACTCGGAATCACGGCCGGCGCGGATCCGGAGGGTTCACTTTCGGGCGGGGCGGACGAGCCCGGCGCGGCTGCATCGGCTACGGGCGGGGGGGCCGCGTCTGCCGCCGGCTCAGTAGGCTGTGGGGCCGCAGCCTCCGCCGCGGTAGGCGGGCTCGGCGTCTCCGGAGCCTGGGCAGCCGCTGCCCATGGTGTAAGTACGAGCGCGCTGAGTAGCGGTGTTCGGGCCAGCGAACGCCAGCGGACAGAATGCTTCACGATGTTCCCCTGCGGCTTGGGCTGCTTTCGCAGCCAACGCTTGCCTACGGCGACGGAAAACGGGATCTTAAGTGGGCACGGCGCCTCACCTACTCCACCACCTCATCCACCTTGGCTCGCAGAGCGTCATTGAAGCCGAAGTAGGAACGCGCTTGTTTGCCGTTGATGATGGTTTTGATGGATACCGGAGCTTCGATTAGCTTGCCGGTTGGTTGAAAGGCTTCATCTGCCAACTCGAAAATCAAACTCGCGGCTTGTGCGCCTAGCGCCTCATGGTCCGGAATCATCGCGAAGGTTCCGACTTGCGGCGAGTTCGCGACCAAGCTGGCGACGCCCACGACTACCGGAATCGGCCGTTCACCAGAGATCGCTGGCAGCCAAGCCAGCTCGAGCAACTCCGGCGTGAGCAGCGTGTTGTCGTTCAGGACCCACAGAGCATGCACTCCTCGTTGCACGACTAGCCGATCCAGGGCCGCTCGAAGCTCTTCGGCATCGGGGGAGTCCCCGACTTTCACACTGACGAGCTCGATACTTTCCGCCTTGGTTAGCTCACGCTGTCGCTCAATAAAGCCCGACAGCAGTCCACGGTGTACCACCCCCACGCGCTTCATGGGTCGCCTGAGTAGCGTGCGAAGGTGCGCGAATTGCGTGACGGCCGGCACCTCGTAGGCGATTCCGACTACGTTCTTCAGCGTTCCCGCCTGCTCTTCCAGGAACGAGGTCATCACCACGATGGCTGGCGGGTGCTTGGTGTTTGGCGGGCTACCTTGCTGATAGGTTTTGTACAACCGCAAGGTTGGGTTATCCATGACTACGATGCACGCTGGTCCTACGCTGGCGATAGCCTCAGCTATCAGCTCCACTTCGGCGTCGGGTTCGATCCGGCGACTCACCACATCGAAGTCCGATCTCAGCTCCTGACGCAAGCTGGCCCAGACCTCCAACGTTTGAGGAAATTCTGGCATGAGCACGAGCACGCGCGGCTTGCCCGATCGCAACGTGGGGTCATCGAAGGGATCGGCGGCTATCGGAGAGCGCGCCGGCCGCGCGGAGCGAACTGGATCGCAACCAGCTCCGACAAGCAGCCCGCAAGCACCCGCGAGGCAGGCCAGCACCCTCAGCCTAGAACTGTCCATTCGCTCACTCCCATCTGCGCGTTGATGCTGGCCGTCAGCCGGTGTACCAGCGGTACGATCGAACGGCCCTGCGCGGTCAAGGTCGCTAGCGCCGGGAGCCCTGCACTTCCAACCCGAACCGGGCGTAGGTCGAGCTGAGTATTGGTCTGGAAGGTGGGCAGGTAGCGCTCCGGCATGAGCACCGCGTCCACCGCCTGCAACTGAAGCAAAGGCAACAGATCTTCGATTTTTATAACGGACTTGATCTTGGGCGAAGCGCCCGACACCTGCGCCACGAAGCTCTTCATGCCGCTGTGTCCCAAAATGTCGACCGCGCCCATTTTGCCCACGGTCGAAGGAACGACAGGTGCTCCGGCGGAAACCAGCAGGTAGGGCTCCTTGCTGTCCCCGCCCTTGCGTTTGCCTTGGGCGCTGACGGCGAGTTTCAGCTGCTCGAGAACCGGCTGCAGCGTAAGTACCGCGTCCGTGCCGCTCTGAAGCGAGCTCTCGAAGTCTCGGAAGCGACTCACCGCCCTCACGTTCACCCCCGGCAGACAGGCGGTTAGCTGCTTTTCGAAGCTTCTCACCCTCGCATCGGTGGGCACGAACACCAGCAGCATCAAGTCGGCGGCGAGCGCCTGTGTGGCGCCAGTCAGTACAGGTAGACCCGCGCCAGCGCTGATGGTCCAGCGTGCAAAGCGACGGCGCGACATCCGATGGCTCGACATGTTGGTTTTGGGACGGCCCTCGAACAGCTACGGCCCGGCGGGCGCTGCGCATAAGGCTAGCCCCGACGAAAGCACGCGCCGCCCTGACTGGCCTGCGGGCAAGTGCTGACGGCGCTGGGCGGCCTGGCCTTTTTGCCGATTCAGACGCTCGCGAGGGGGGGCTTCTCTCTTGCGTGCAACGAAACACGCTCTTGCCTCTGATGCGCATTGCGCAATGAAGGGCGCGGGATAGGCTTCAGCGCATGACAGCCATGAACGGGTACCGAAGCCGCACCACGACCGCGGGTCGCAACATGGCGGGGGCGCGCTCGCTGTGGCGCGCCACAGGCATGCAAGACGCCGACTTCGAGAAGCCAATCATCGCCATCGCCAACAGCTTTACGCAGTTCGTGCCTGGGCACGTTCACTTGTGGGACGTGGGCCAGAAGGTGAAGAAGGTCATCGACGAGGCCGGCGGTTGGGGTGTGGAGTTCAACACCATCGCGGTGGACGACGGCATCGCCATGGGCCACGGCGGCATGCTGTATTCACTGCCCAGCCGCGACCTGATCGCCGACTCGGTCGAGTACATGGTCAACGCACACTGCGCGGACGCGCTGGTGTGCATTTCGAACTGCGACAAAATTACCCCGGGCATGCTGATGGCCGCCATGCGCCTGAACATCCCGACCATTTTCGTCTCGGGCGGGCCGATGGAAGCCGGCAAAATCGTGGGCACCATGGACCGCGACGGCAAGCAGACCATCCGTAAGCTGGACTTGATCGATTCGATGATCGCGTCGAGCGACGCGAAAGTCAGCGACGAAGAGCTATTGCAAATGGAGCGCTCGGCGTGCCCGACCTGCGGTTCGTGCTCTGGCATGTTCACCGCGAACAGCATGAATTGCTTGAACGAGGCGTTGGGCTTGGCCCTGCCTGGCAACGGCACCTTGTTGGCGACGCACGCGCGCCGCTGGGAGCTGTTCGAAGCCGCCTCCAAGCGCATCGTCGACATGGCCAAACAGCACTACGTGGGCGGGGACGACAGCGTGTTGCCGCGCAGCATCGCGACCTTCGATGCGTTCGAGAACGCCATGGCGCTGGATATCGCGATGGGCGGCTCGACCAACACGGTGCTGCACATTTTGGCGATTGCGCACGAAGCTGGCGTGAACTTCACGATGGCCGACATGGATCGCATGAGCCGCAAGGTTCCCAACCTGTGCAAGGTCGCGCCGTCGAGCTCGTATCACGTCGAAGACGTGCATCGCGCGGGCGGCATTTTCACCATCTTGGGTCAGCTGGACAAAGCCGGCCTGCTGCACCGAGACGTTGGCACCGTGCACGCCAAAACGATCGGGGAAGCCGTCGACGAGCACGACATTCACCGCCCCACCGCCAGCGCAGCCGCCAAGGCCCGCGCCCTGGCCGCGCCCGGCGGCGTGGCCACGAAGGTCGCCTTCTCGCAGGACAAGTACTTCGACAAAGCCGATACGGACCTCGCCAAGGGCTGTATCCGCGATGCCGAGCACGCCTTCAGCAAAGAGGGCGGCTTGGCAGTGCTGTACGGCAACTTCGCCCAAGACGGCTGCATCGTGAAGACGGCGGGTGTCGACGAGTCAGTCTGGAAGTTCGAAGGCCCGGCGCGCGTCTTCCACTCGCAAGACGCTGCCTGCGACGCCATCATGGCCGACAAGATCGTGGCCGGCGACGTGCTGGTAATCGTCTACGAAGGCCCGCGCGGTGGGCCAGGCATGCAAGAGATGCTGTACCCGACGTCGTTTTTGAAGGGCAAAGGCTTGGGCAAAACCTGCGCACTCGTGACCGATGGCCGCTTCAGCGGTGGCACCAGCGGCCTGAGCATTGGTCACGTTTCGCCGGAAGCCGGCGAGGGCGGCGCGATCGCCCTGATCGAAGAGGGCGACCGCATCCGCATCGACATTCCAGGGCGCAAAATCGAGGTCTTGGTCAGCGACGCCGAGCTGTCCGGACGCCGCCACAACATGGTCGCCAAGGGCAAAGACGCCTTCCGGCCGAATCGCGATCGCCACGTGTCGCAGGCCCTGCAGGCCTACGCCTTGATGGCGACCAGCGCCGCCATGGGCGCGGTGCGCGACATTTCGCAGCTCGAGCGAAAGCACGGTTGAGAGCCGCGGCCACCGACGTGAGGCGCTGGCTGCTGAGCCTGCTGCTATTCAGCTGCTCCACGCTGCCCGAATACGCGGCGCCCAAGGGCGGCGTGGTCGACGCCGGCAAGCTCGATTCGAGCGACGTGATTGGCTACCGGCAGCTGACCCGCGCGGACTTTCGCGGCACGCAGGCGCCGCCCGAGTTCGCGCCGGTCGCGGCGCGCGTCGGCGCCGCCACCTGCGGCCAGGTTCGAACCACCGCCGACACGACCTTCTTGATAAATTGGCGGCAAGAGACGCCAAGCCACGAAAAGCGCCACTGGGTCGAGGTGAAAAAACTCGGCTTCATGGCGCTGATGGATCGGCGCTGTTCGTGGTGGAACGAAAAAGCCGCGTCCCGTGCGCCGGCGTACGTGCTGCAGCACGAGCAAATCCACTTCGCGCTGTACGAGCTTGGCGCGCGCAAGCTAAACGCCGAGGTCGAGGCGCTCAAGCGCAACATGGTGGGCGAGGGCGCGAGCCAACAAGCAGTGCAAGCTCACGCCCAAAAGGCCCTGAACGAAGCGCTTCAAGAGGCGACCGACGACCTTTTGGAGCGTAACCGCGACTTCGATGAAGACACCTCGCTCGGCTACCGCCCCGACCGCCAACGCGCCTGGCTGAAAACAGTCACGCAAGAGCTGGCCGACACCCAAGCCTTCGCGAGTCCAGCGTACCCGCCGTCCGGCGGCTAGAGTCTCTCTGAATTTCACAGGGAGATCGGGGGATCGGGAGTCGTGCGAGCGTGCATTGGGGCGCAGCTCTGAAACGGCATTCGCGTCGCAATGCTCGTCAAGGTAACGAGCTTAGCGACGCAAGAACCGTTTCAAATTGGCTCCCCCAAATTCAGGGCTCGCACGACTCCCTTTCTCCAGATCTCCCTGTGAAAAAATCTCGAGACTCATGGCGCCGTTAAGCTGCTGCTGAGGCGTGCCTGCGCGGGCTGCTGGCGGGCACGGGTTCTGTCGAGCGAGCTTGCAGTAGCGGCGCGAAGACGGCGCGTTCGGTGTACGCAAGGTAGAGGCCCAGCGCGACCATCACGAGCGGCAGCGCGATGCCGGCCGGTGCCAGGAAGGCGTGGAAGGCGAGGATGTTGACGACGAGGGGTGCCAGCACCGTGAGCGCGAGCGGGACGAAGCGGTTGCCGAGCAGCAGCAAGCCGGCGATGACTTCGGTGGCCTTCAACAGCGGGAAAAAATAGCCGGTGGCTCCAAGACCGCCCATGAACACGGCCGCAAGGCCGGTTGGGGCGGGCATGGGCAGGAAGTTCAGGAAACCGTTGAGGCCAAAGATGGTAAAAATGGCTCCAAGGGCGAGGTGGGCAGCGGTTTTGGCTTTGAATTGAGTGCGGGTCATTGTCGTTACCTCCGATGTCCCCCAAACCTAATTGTTGCCC
>JAYUYU010000516.1:0-12801 GCA_043752365.1 Myxococcales bacterium
TGCGGCTGGCGGCGTCACCGCCGAAGTCGTGGGCGGTGAGGCCACGGGCGTCGGGGCCGGCGCCTGGGGCTTGGCTTCGGGCGCGTCCGGCTTGGCTTCGGGCGTGCGGCTGCAGGCGGTGGCGAGGCCCAGCGTGAGCAGGACGGCAACGTGCGGCGCAACCCACTTCGCCCCATGGGCGGCTGACGAGGGCATGCGAGGGTCATAGCAGCGTTTTTCAGACAGCGTCCAAAATCACGCTGGGGCTGTCCAGCGGACACATACCCATGCAGTGTCGTTCTCGGTTGGAGCCGGATCCGAGCAGGCTGCGCTTGTCGGACCTCGGGGCCTGCGCTACTCGGGGAGCCTCGTTTCATGCGCACGCTCATCAGCTTCTTGGTCTTGGCGCTGGCTACGGCGTGTGGCTCGGTTTCCAATGGGGAGCCCGGCTCCGCCGCCGACGAAGGGGGTGGCAAGGAAGAGGCGGGCGCTCAGAAGAAGCCGCGCATTCCCAAGCGCTGCGCCAAGGGTAGCAAGCACCGAGGCGAGTGCGTGCCGCCGCCCGGCTGGGTCAAGCGGCTGTGCGACGACGTGTACCCAGACGTGGCTCTACACATGTTCGAGCCAGGCACGCCCTGGAAGCGCCTGTACATGCTGGCGCGCGCCGAGCCCTTCAATGCGTCGGGCGGCTCGTCGCTCTTGGGCGACAAGCTCGAGCGCGGCGAAGAGGTAATTGCGCTCAAGCGCCGCAGCGAAAACGACGGCCAAGTTCAGGTCGGCGACAACAACGCCGGCTACGACGTTTTGCGCTGGAACGGCGCCTGCGCCACCATCCACGACGGCGACTACGCCGAGGACCGCCCGAGCCGCATCGTTCAGTCCAAGGTCGAGTGGCGCCGGTTGGGAGTTCCGCTGCGCCAGCACCTCGAAGCGCAGCCGGCCATTTCGGCGGCGTACGAGGCGCGACGGAAGTCGTGCAAAGGCTTCAGCATGGGCAAGGTTTCGGGCGACTGCGAATCCAACGACAAACTGTTGATGGACGAGGTGGTGCGCTACATCCAAACCGGCCCTGACCTGCCCGACGCCTCACGCATGCCCTGAGCCGAGGGCCGCCGGCGACGTGCGGCCGGGCAGCACGGCAGGCGTGCGACCATTTGTCGCAGTTCCGCTGTGGCGAGCATCGGTTAGGTTCGCCGCATGAAATCTTCGGTTAGCTTTGGCTTGGGTCTGGTGGTCGTTAGCTCTCTTTTTGCCTTCGCCGGTTGCGGAGACGACGACGGCAGCCCGGGCGCAGGCGGCGAAGCCGCACACGGCGGCGCGACCAGCCACGGCGGAGCCGCCACGCACGGCGGCGCGGCGGGGCTCGCCGGCGAAGCTCACGGTCACGGCGGTGACGCCCGGGCAGCGCTCGAATGCAAAGTGCTCGGCCAGCTATGCCACGAGGCCGACAGCGGAACCGGCACCGCGCACGAGTGCCACGAGACCGGACATCAGGGGAAAGCAGACGCATGCGCGCAGGAGTTCGCGGGTTGCATCGCGTTCTGCACGGGCGACGGTGAAGGCTCGGGCGGTGCTGGCGGCAGCGGCCCCGCCAACGACGCGCACTGCGCGGCCCTCGGCGAATTGTGCCACCTGGGGGACGCCGACGGCCCGGTCCAAGCGTGTCACGAGCTTGGCCACGTGAACAACGCGGCCCAGTGCGCGGCGGCTTTCGACGACTGCGCAGAGCTTTGCCTGGCGGCGCGCGCTGAGCTGGAGGCCGGTGCTGGTGGCAACAGCAGCGGTGGTGTCAGCAGCGTGGGCGGGGCTGGTGGCGCTCGGTAGCGCTCAACAGCTTCAGCGCTGCTGGCACTCGGAGTAGTGCGCGATGAAGCGCTGAAAGCTTTGGTAACTGGGGTCGGCGGCGGTGAACTTGGCGCCGCCGCCGTGCGGCAAGCCTCCGCCAATTTTGTCGAGCGGCTTAAGCAGCAGCAAGCTTTGCTCAGGCTGTGTTGAGTTGATGAGCCCAAGGCTGAGCAGGCGCTTCAGCGTGACGGCCGAGCCGGTCTGGCAGTTGCCGACTATCGACAGCCAACGCGGCGCTTCGTCGTCGGCTTCGAGCTCGGTGTCGTAGTGACACGGGAAGCAGCGGCCGCGCCAAGCGTAGACGTCGTCGTAAAACGCCTGCTCGAGCTGTTCGTCACTGCAACCGCGCGTGTCTTCACCGCTAGGGACTTCGGGCGGTTCTTGCGTGGCGTCTTCGCTGCAGGTCGGGCCATCGGCTGGATCGCCGCACGAGACACCCGCACAAGCGTCGGGACAGGCCGCGTTGGCCTCTATCCAATCTTTGAAAGCGTCGTGCTCGGCCGCGATGACTTGCGGAGTGATGAGGTCGCTGTCCGGAGACGCTCGCTCGATCCAACCCAAAATCTTGCTGTCTTCGGGGGAGCGCACGTTCACCAGCCCCTGCTCGACCAAGCAGGCCCAGGTCTTACACGGCGTCTCGCGCGCGAACGCCGACAGATCGACCCCCGAGAGGTGACACTGGTTGCAAGTCGTCACGCGCGTGTCGGAGAGCAATGGCTCGATGCGCTCGTGAAACGTTTCGCTCGGCTTGATTTGACACGCAAGCTCACCGGGCGGCTCGTCGTGGTCAGCGCAGGAGGCGAGACCAGCCGCTGCCGAGGAGACGGCTACCAGCACCAACGTGGAAAAACGAAGCTTCAAAGCGCGTGAAGCTTAGGGCCGAGGCCCAGACTCGTCGAGAAAACTCAGGGGGGTGCGACAATCTGTCCGCTGGAAGGACCGCAGTTGCCAAGGTGGACGGTTGGCTTGTCCAGCGCGTGCTCCACCTTGAGTCGTAGCTCACCCCGGCCCGATTTCACGGGGGCGTCCAGCTTCAGCTTTTCGGGAGGAGCGCCGGTGAGGCGAGCGGTCAGCTCTTGCCAGCTGAGGCCCGGAGCCGCGTACGCTGTCACGCAGCGCGGCGCTGCGTCGGCCCATTTGTCGTAGGCAAAGACGTACAGCTCGGAGCCGAGCTCCGCACGAACCTCGGCCGGCGCTTCTTGACGGGTTACCTTGAAGTGGCGATCGCCGTAATAGGCCGTGACGGCTTCGGCGCCCATGTCGACGACTTGGGGCCCCGTGCAGCGCACTTCGTCTTTGGCGCCTTTGGGCTTGTAGGCTTGGCCCTTGGGGCAGGCCGGGTCGCCGCTTTTTACGAGCTGGGCCAGCTCGCTCGCGCTGGGGGCCAGCAGCTTTTTCCGACTAGCGCGCTGCTCGAGTAAATTCAGCTGCGCCGTGATTTCGTGCTTGGCCTTCAGTAGTTCTTCGCGCTCGGTTCCTAGCTTGGCCTTTTCACAGGCGGCGTGGGCGCCCGACACGGCCGCCAGGCTTTGCTGCAAACTGGCCACCGATTTGCTGTCGACCTGAGCAACGATGGCCTGCGCGCTCGTCATGAGCTCGTGGCACTTTTTCGTTTCGGGGTCGCACGCGGCGAGCGCGCACACGGCAACCCAAGTCCAAACGGCCCGCATGGGCGCACGATACCAGAGGGCTAACGGACTTTCACGATCTCGTAGACACGCGTGGGTTCGCCGGCTTGGCGTGGCGGCAGCTCAGCTTCGTCGCCCTCGCTGGCGCCTAGCAACGCTCGCCCCAATGGGCTCTGTGGCGTCAAAGTTTGTAGCTCCGTGCCGGCCACCATCAGCCGCTCGCCGCCGGCCGCGGGCACCAGGAAGTAGTGCAAACGTTTGCCGTCGTGCAACAGCTCGATCAACGCCGAAATGGCAATGCGCGCGCCCGGCTTGAAGTCCAGCAGCTCCAGCGCCGAAATGCGCACGAAGGCTGCCTCCATTTCGGTTGCTCGGCCTGCCTGGCCGCGCGCGACGTACGAGGCCTCGGTCGCGCGCATGTCTTTGTCGCCCTCGGCGCGATTCTCTTCGTGCGTGGCGCCGTCGGCCGCGTCCTTGGCCCGCTTTTGTGCGCGCTCCAGCTCGGTTTGTAGCTGGGCCTTGAGGGCCTCGAGCATGGTCTTCTTGTCGACGTCAGCCATGGCGCGCTTGGGAAACTTTGAGCACGGTCGCAAATAGCTCGCGGAGATCTTCGAGCAAATCGCTGCGGGCAAGCTGCGCCGTGACCGAGAACGCAGCCACACCCAAAGCCTCGCCGCCGAGCGTGATTGGCAGCAGGAACAGCGTACGGCTGGTCTGAACCAACGGATGATCGACCAAGCGTGTTAGCGGCAAGGCTTCAGGGTCTGGGTGGCCCTTGCCCGGCGCGAAGCCGAAGCGAACCAGTCCTTGCCATGCTGTCTCGGACTTGCCGGTAATCGCCGCCACCACGCAAGCGTCGACGCCTAGCCCCGGCAGGTGCTCGGCCAGCGCGCGCGACACGTTCGACGCGCTGCCGAACATCCGTTCCTGCACCTGCCGCGCGAGCGCCTTCGAGCGGGACATGCTGGCGCGAGTCACTGTCACCGCGACCTGATTCAACATGGACGTGGTGACCAGCTGCGCGTCGCTGATGGCGTCCTCCAAGTGATCGCGAGCTTCGCTGTGGGGCGGAACACAGCCCAGCGCTTGGCGCCGCAACACCGCCAACACGACGGGCGCGGCCCTCAAGTCACTGCCCGCCTGCTCCAGCTTCAACAGCAAGCGTTGAACGCGGCGACTCAACGCTCCCGGTTTGCCGTCGCGCATCTCTTCGATCAGCGCGCTGAGCAGCGGGCTCTCCCAGTCGGAGCCGGCCGCCCCGAAAGAACCTTGCGCGGCGCGCGCCAGCTCGGCGACGATCACCTGGCGTCGTTGAATCAAGCTGGCCTCGAAACTGCCGCTCATGCCAGGCGACTGCGGCCGCTGCGCCAGCCCGACGTCCTGGCTGGTGCAGCCGCAAGAGCGCCGCACCTTGAGCTCGACCGGCAGCACACACTCGCCCGGATCGGGGGCGCCGCCGGCCAACAGCACCAGCTGCTTCAAGCCCTCGCGGCCCAGCTCGCCGGCCGGCTGCCGGATAGTGGTCAACGCCGGGCGCGAAGCCGCCGCCGAGGCGACGTCATCGAAGCCAATCAACGCCATCTGCTCGGGCACGTTGATGCCACGTCGCCCCAGCTCGTCCAGCGCGCCGAGGGCCATGTAGTCGTTGGCGCACACCAGCGCGTCCAGCGCGTGCACGCTGACACGCTTTTGGTCGAGGATGCTGCGCACGGCTTGGGCGCCGCTCGGGCGGTTGTAGTCGCCCTCGGCCACCCAGCGCGGGTCGGGGTCGATGCCGTGCTCGAGCAGAGCGTCGCGGTAGGCGGCATAGCGCACCTCGGCCTCGTCGCTCTGTGCAGGTCCACGAATGAAGCCGATGTTCTGCTTGCCGTGCACGGCGATCAAATGATGGACGGCTTCACGGATGCCCGCGGCGTTGTCGACCCGCACGCTGAGCCGACCCGGGATGGGCACGCCCATGCAGCACAGGGGCATGCCATTGTAGCGGGTCAGCCATTCTGCCAAGCGCTCCGGACCGGCCGCGTTGCCCAGCGCGCTCGAAAGCACCAAGACGCCCAGGGCGTTGTCACGCACCACCAAGTCGAAGGCGAAGTTGCCGGCTCGCAGCCGCTCGTCCTGGGTGTCCACAGTACCCCCGGCAACCACGACCAACCTGGCGTCGAGCTCACGCGCGGCGGCGAGTGAGCCATGAGCCACGGACTGCTCGTGCTCGTCGTCGAGCGAGTCGACGAGCAGCGCGTAGCGCTGTCGGGCGCGGTCGGGCGGTGGCCAGGAGGTGCGGGCGATCATGGGCAGGCTCGGGCCCGGGCTGGGATGCGCGGGACCTTCCATCTTACCTCTGACGCGCTGCGGCTTTTGCGGCTATTTTTCCCGTAGCCCCTGCCAGCTGCAGGATCGGCTTGCGTTCCGGCGCGCTTGGCGTACTTCTGCGCGCAAGATGAGCGTGAGCCAGAAGCCGAAGGTTGCGATTTTGACTGCGGGCGGCCTTGCCCCGTGCCTTTCATCAGCAGTCGGTGGTCTCATCGAACGCTATTCGGAGCTCGCTCCGGAGGTCGAAATTATTGGTTACTTGGGCGGCTACAAAGGCCTGCTGCTGGGCCAAAGCGTGCCGGTCACGGCCGAGGTCCGCGCCAACGCCAAGGTGCTCCACAAGCACGGTGGCAGCCCGATCAAGAACAGCCGCGTGAAGCTGACCAACATCGCCGACTGCATCAAGCGCGGGTTGGTCAGCGACGGTCAGGACCCGCTGCAGGTCGCGGCCGAGCGCCTGACCAAGGACGGCATCACTATTTTGCATACCGTCGGCGGTGACGACACCAACACCACGGCCGCCGACTTGGCCGAGTACCTGGCCAAGCACAACTACAAGCTCACGGTCGTTGGCTTGCCGAAGACGGTCGACAACGACGTGTACCCCATCCGCCAGTCACTCGGCGCGTGGACGGCCGCCGAGCAGGGCGCCATCTATTTCGAGAACGTCGTCAACGAGCACTCGGCCAACCCGCGCATGTTGATCGTGCACGAAGTGATGGGTCGCAACTGCGGCTGGCTGACGGCCTACACCGCCAAGGTGTACCGCGACCGCTTGCGCAGCCCGGATTTTTTGCCCAGCTTCAACCTGGCGCGCGCGCACAAGGATTTGGACGGCGTTTACGTGCCCGAGATGAAGTTCGACATCGAGGTGGAGGCCAAACGCCTACGCGCCGTGATGGACGAGCAAGACTGCGTCAACGTGTTCGTTTCCGAGGGCGCCTGCCTCGACCAAATCGTGGTCGAGATGGAAGCCAAGGGTGA
The DNA here is from genome assembly GCA_043752365.1 of Myxococcales bacterium. Taxonomy (GTDB): domain Bacteria; phylum Myxococcota_A; class Polyangia; order Polyangiales; family Polyangiaceae; genus PMG-095. The sequence continues at coordinate 6,747 of JAYUYU010000516.1, forward strand.
GGCGATTGCGCGCGACGCGTTCGGTCATTACAAGCTCGACAGCGTCAACGTCGGTCAGTGGTTCGCCAAGCAGTTTTCGAAGCTGCTTGGCGCCGAAAAGGCGCTGGTGCAAAAATCCGGCTACTTCGCGCGCTCTGCCGCAGCCAACGTGGACGACCTACGGCTCATTCAAAGCATGGTCGACCACGCCGTGGAGTGCGGTTTGCGCGGCGAGTCTGGCGTCGTCGGTCACGACGAGGGCAAGGGCAATCGGCTGCGCGCCATCGAGTTCCCGCGCGTGAAGGGTGGCAAGCCGTTCGACATCGAGACGCCTTGGTTCAGTGAGCTGCTGCGCGAAATTCGCCAGCCGAAGGGCCAACGCCTCGAAATCAAGCACGGCGGCGAAAAAATTCCGTCGATTCCCCCCGCAGTGACCTAAGCTCCAGCGCCGTGACAGGGCGCGGTGTTTTGGGATGGCGCGTGGGCGTGGCATGCGTGCTCGCGACGGCTTTGGCTGCTGCGGCCGAGGTCAGCAAACCGCGTTTGCTGGACGCCGTCGAAGCCAGCTACCCGGCGGGCGCGCACGGCAACGCCCGGGTAGTGCTAGCGGTTTTAATCGGTGAAGACGGGCGGGTCACCGAGCTCGAAGTCCGCCAAGGTGAAGAGCCATTCGCGGCCGCTGCTCGCGCGGCCGTCGCTGCTTGGAAGTTCGCCCCTGCCATGCGCGACAACGTGCCGGTCAAGTCGCGCGTCTTGCTCGAGGTATCCTTCGTGGCTCCGCCCGTGCCCGTGCCCGGTGCGCCCTCGCCCAGCGCCGCGGCTCCGCCCAGCGCCGCGGCTCCGCCCAGCGCGGCGGCTCCGCCCAGCCCCTCACCGCCCAGCGCGGCGGCTCCGCCCGCCGTTCAGATCACCGTCGAGGGCGACCGCGTCGAGGATTTGGCTGCGATTCACATTCCACGCGGCGACACCAGACTGATTCCGGGCGCGTTCGCCGACCCATTTCGTGTCGTCGAAATCTTGCCGGGCGTGGCGCCGGTGCTGTCGGGCTTGCCCTATTTTTTCGTGCGCGGCGCGCCCCCCGGAAACGTCGGCTACTTCATTGACGGCATTCGCGTGCCGCTGCTGTTCCATGTGGGCGCTGGCCCATCGGTTGTCGCGCCAGCCCTGGTCGACAGCGTCCAGCTCGTGCCATCGGCCTATCCCGCCCGCTTTGGTCGCTTCGCCGGTGGCATCATGGCCGGCGAGACCACAGCGCCCAGCACAGTAGGCCGCGCCGAGGCGCAGGCGCGCGTCTTCGACGCCGGTGCCATGGTCGAACAGCCGTTCGCCAACGGACGGGGCAGCGCGCTTTTGGCCGGCCGCTACAGCTACACCCAGGCGCTGCTTGCAGCCGTCGCGCCCGAATACGAGCTGGGCTACTGGGACTACCAGGCGCGGCTCGCCTACAACGTGACCAAGCGAGATCGCCTGAGCGTGTTCGGCTTTGGCGCCTTCGACCACCTCGGCAACAAGGAGCTGAAGCGAACCCTGTTCGACGTGCAGTTCCATCGCCTGGATTTGCGTTGGGATCATCGCTCTGAAACTTCCCGCTCGCGCTTGGCCTTGACGCTTGGCGCTGACAAGCGGTTGAACGCCGACGAGGGCGACCCTGCGCCCAATGGCAGCTCCAAAACCAAGCAAATTGGGCTGCGCTTCGAGGGTGCAGAGCGGTTGTCTCGCGAAGTCGAGCTGCGCGCTGGCCTCGACGGAAACCTCGAAGACTACGCGCCGGAGCTGCAGCAGTTGCCCGGGGGCGCGGTCACGTTCGCGGCGCGCACGGACGCCAACCTGGGCCTGTGGAGTGAGCTGTCGCTCAAGCCCCGGCGCGGCTTCGAAATCGTGCCGGGCTTTCGCCTGGACGCCAGCCGTTCGCGCGGCTCGTCGTACCTGTTTCCGGAGCCTCGCTTGTCCACGCGCGTGCGCGTCGTGCCCAAACTGGCTTGGCTCAGCGGCTTTGGCTTTGCGCACCAGCTGCCCACGTACCGTGTGTACGTTCCGGGCGCGCCAATCGGCGGGCTCGAGTTCGGCGTCCAGCGCGCGTACCAGGCCACGCAAGGCTTCGAACTGGCGCTGCCGGCGGCCATGTATGGGCGGGCCACCGTTTTTCACAGCTGGCTTCAGACACGAGACTGGGGCTTCACGGGTCGAAACTACGGCCTAGAGCTATTTCTGCGCCGAGACTTCGCCGAACGCTTGGGTGGCTTCTTGAGCTACACGCTGTCCCGCACCGAGCGCACCGCAGGTCGAAACACGTTCCTGTCGGGCTTCGACCGGCCGCACGTGGTCTCGGTCGTACTCGGCTACGACTTGGGCAAGGGCTACCGCGTCGGCGGCCGCGGCTACTACGCCTCGGGGCGCCACTACACCATCGATTGTCCAACACCCGACTGCGCCGCGCTCGCACCAGCATCGGTCGGCATGCCCAGCCAGGCTCCGGGCTACCGATTCGAAGGCCGCGTAGAAGGCTTTTTCCGCCTCGACGTGCGCTTCGAAAAACGTTGGCGCTTCGCCTCGGGCAGCTTCGTGGCCGCGACGTTCGAGTGGTTCAACGCCCTGCTGGCCTCGGAAACGATGGAGAAGTATTGGGATCCGCTGACCGGAGGCATCAAGACCCAAGTGCGCAGCCCCATCACGCTGCCCAGCATCGGCGTCGAAGTCGGCTACTGACCGCGCAACCAAGCACCGCCAACCGCAGGCAAGCGGCTTGCCTCCCCGGGGCACGCGTTTCTCAGCTAGGTTGGGGGCATGTCGGATGAGCACGTGGCGGCGTGGCCCCGCCCCTATTTCAAGCCGGGCGAGCAACCGACCAAAGTCTTCTTCGTCTGCTTCGGCAAAGCACCGCTCGCGGACGTCGACTTGTCGCGCGCGCGCTTTGGTCTGCCCAACGCGGAGCTCGCCAAACGCGTGGAGCTGCGCGAGCACCGCCGCGCCGCGGAGGCGGCTTGGTTCGAGAATTGGTGGGCCGGCGCCTTCGGGGTGCTCGCCGAACGCGATTTGGCGGAAGATTTGCCGCTGCTCACCACCAGCGACGTTTGCTACACGCTCGGGCTCGAGCTGCCCGATCAGGCAGACTTGGCGCCGCTGCAGAGCGTTTGGGGGCTCAGCCGTTGGCTGTGTGCTCGCGGGCTGGACGTCGTGCTCGACGTGCACGCATTTCGGTTCCGCACTCGAGCGGACCTGGACGCGCTCGAGTTTTCCGCAAGCGACGTGCAACGCGACGTCAAGCTGGTGCTCGAGACCGATGCTACGGACGACGGGCTACACTTGCTGCACACGCGCGGCCTGTGCAAATGCGGCCGGCCCGAGCTGATGTGCTTCATACGCCCAGACGACGCTGCCACGATGGGGCGTATCATCAACCAGTTGGCCCGTACCCTGATGGAGGGCGCCGCGGCGACTCAGCTGCGCTTGCGCATTGCCGACGGGGTAGAGCTCGTGACCGCGCCTGCCCGCGATCAAAAACTCATCGACAGTTTGGGCCTCGAGGCCGCCGTCACGCTTGGCCGCAGCGACGGCGCCCCGCTAGGGGGCGTGGGCCTGCTGGCTCAAGGACGCTAAGCTCAGCCGCGCGACGAGGACGCGGGCGCCGGGATTGTCGGGTGCTCGCTGTAGCGCGGGTAACGTCCGGTGGCCTCGGCGTTGCCCCGGCACTCCCAACGCGAGACATCGTTGGCAGCGTCGCGCGTCAGCTCGAACTCTTCGATGGCGGGCGGCGGCGGAACGCTGAGCCGACGCACTTCCGCGTCAAGCGCTTGAATTGCCTGATCTTCGGATACACCGTCAGCTTCGACCGAGCCCGAGAAGGCGCGATAAACGCCCGAGGCCTTGCCCCGCTGTGAGCCTCGTTGCGTGTCCACCTCGACGGGGTAGACGCAGGCGAGGGGTCCGCTCGGGAGCCGGATCAACTTCATGCACCCCAGACTACGGACCTTAAGGACCGAGCATAAGTAGGTGATTTCACGGACCAGATTCGTGAGTGATCTTGGAGACCTACAGCCAAGCGTTCTGTTTCTCGAATGTTTCGTCGCTAAACCGTCACCCGTCAGCTCGCTCATTCGAGCGTCGAGTTCATCACCTGCGGCGGGCCTTTCGCGAGCACGAAGATGCCCGGAAAGCCGTCGGTCTCGAATTGGCCGCTGCGGTTGTCGGTGAGCGTGCTGCCCTGAATGACGAGCGAGCCCGAGCGATCGTTGCTGACGAAGAAGATGGCTCCGCCGCCCTCGTTGGCGCTGTTGTGTTCGATGCGCGTGCCGCACAACGCCAGCGTGAAGCTGTTGCCGTCGTTGTAAATGGCTCCGCCGCTACCGCCGCCCGGCGTGCCCGGCTTAGCTGGGTTGGCGCCGTTGCCGATGGCTTTGTTGTAGCTAAAGACGCTGTTCACGACCGTGTAAGAGACGCCGATGCTGCTGAGGCCGCCGCCGTTGGAGCAGACGTTGCCCAGCTCTTCACTGCCACCGAAGGTGCTGTTCACGATGTAAACGGGCTTGCCGGCGGATTGATCCAAGACGCGAATCGCCGCGCCGCCGACGTCCGGCCCGGTGTCGTCGCAGACGTTGTGAAAGAAGCGTGCGTTCACGGCTTTGAAGCGACTTGCCGTCGACGAAGGTGATGTTCTGCACGGTCAACGTTTGATGGTCACTTCGTCCGGGCCGCAGTCGAACGTGATGACGCCGCCCTGGGCCACCGCGGCCACGAACGCCGCGCCAGTGCAGCTTTCTGGCGTGCCGGTGCCGACGACGCGGTCGGGCTTCGAGGCGTCTTCGGCGGCGCCTTCGGCCGGCACGTCACAGGCGGCGTCCGAATTGCCCGCGGCAGGTCCCAGCGTCGCGTTGGTGTTCGGATCCTTGGGCGCCGCGTCGCCTTCGCCGCCCGAACAGGCCGTCGTCAAACCCAACAACCACGCACACGCGGCCGCTTCGAACGCATTCATCGGTACCTCCGACTCGCCAACCTACACGCTTTCGCTACTCATCGAGGAGCCGGTAGTGGCGGAAGCCTCGCAATTCATCCACCATGCGGCCGCTATGCAGAGCGAGCTCTTGAATCGACTGGGCCAGGTTTTGCGGGAGGTCGCCCAGCGCGAGATTGCGCCGCGGTTTCAACGGCTCGCCCCTGGTGACGTCATCGACAAGCCCAGTGCCGACGATCCGACCGACTTGGTCACCGCCGCCGATCGCGCCGCCGAGGCCGAGCTTACTTTGCGGTTGCCCGAGCTGGTGCCCGGCTCCTCGGTGGTCGGCGAAGAGGCGGTGGCGGCGGACGCAAGCGTGCTCGAGCGTTTGCACGGCGGCGTGCCAGTTTGGGTCGTCGATCCACTCGACGGCACGCGCAATTTTGCGGCCGGGCATGGGCCTTTTGGCACCATGGTGGTGTTGGTCGAGCGCGGCGTGCTGCTCGCTTCGGGCATTTACTTCACCGAGGGCGACCGGATGTTCCTCGCTGAGCGAGGCATGGGCGCTTACTACAACGGCGAGCGCATTTTGGCGCATGCGCCGCGCACCGACGTATTGACCGGTACTGCCTACGTTCGCTACATGCCCGAAGAGCTGGCAAAGTCGCTCACGGCGCGCGCCGCCGCGCACCAGCACGTGCCCGGCGTCATTTGCGCCGCGCACGAGTACACGCAGGTGGCGCTGGGTCTGAAAGACTATGTGCACTACTACCGCCTCTTGCCCTGGGATCATGCGCCCGGTGCGCTGATTGTGCGTGAAGCGGGCGGCGTCGCGCGGCACCCCAACGGCCGCGACTACGATATCTTCGACACGCGAGAAAATACGCTGTTGTCGCCGGATGAGCCGACCTGGCAGCGAGCGCGCCAAGAGCTATTCGGTTAGCGCTGGCTCAGCTGCCGAACCAGCGACGCCAGAACGGCCCGCCTTCGGCTGCTGCGCCCGCAGGCGGCGTCGGCGGACGCGCGCGCTGCGCGGCTGGCAACGGTACGGCAGCCGAGCCAGCGGGCGCAGGCGGCTTGGGGGCAGCGGCTGCTTGTGAGCCGGGCGGTACCGGCGCGGCGGCACGCGGCGGCGTCGGCGCTGAG
>JAYUYU010000517.1:0-5273 GCA_043752365.1 Myxococcales bacterium
AACGGCAAAACAACTGCTGCGCGAAGTGACAAGGGCACGCCTCCTGGAAAAAGAGGCGCTAGCCCTAACACGGACCCGTCGCCGCAAAAATCGGGAGCAGCCTTCGCTGATTCCGGGGAGGGCCCTTCGTGTACTTCAAGCGCGTTCCAGCCGCCGCCGCAACGCCTCCAGGCAGTAGTCCATCTCCCAATCCAGCCGCACGCTCGCCAGCGGCTCCCACCACAGCTCGAAGCGCACGGGAGCGGCCGGCGCACGCTTCAGCTCGACGTGCTGCCAGCGAGCAGCCGAGGACCCGGCGTACACCAAGTGGAAAAAGTGCCGCAAATGCGGGGGGCCTGCGTCTACTTTGAGCTCGTATTCGGCGCTGCCCAGGTAGCTTTGAACCACCAATCCCGAAAGGCCGGTCTCTTCGTAGGCTTCGCGCAAGGCCGCGGCTTCCAAAGGTTCGCCAGGCTCCACGCTGCCACCCGGAACCTGAATGCCGGCGTCGGGCTCAGCGGCCCTTCGGAATAGCAGCAGCCGATCGTGCTGCGTGATGTAGACCAACGCCTTGGGCACGTGTTTGCGTCGAGGCATAGGCCTACTATCTGCTAAGACTTTGCCAATGCCGAGAGGCTCGGCGTTGAGGGTGGACGGTCGTTCACTTCTAGCCCGAGCCGGATTACTCTGGTCGATCTCCGTCCTTTTGCATGACCACCTCCAAGCCGACGAACAAGCGTCCCAAGGCCATCGTCCTGACGTCTCACCCCGGCGGGCACGGTCCCAAGCCGGCCCCCATCGTGTGGGGAGCACCAAACCCGCTGGAGCGTGGCCCGCTCATCGGCACCGTCACCAACAAGGCGCAGCGCAACGTGATCGGCACGCACGCCGGCTCGTACTCGGTGTACCGGGCGGTGGCGGTGGCGGCTGGCGCGCTCGACCCGCTGCGCAAGCCCGACCTTACCAACACCGCGCCGACGCACGACATCGGGCCTTTTCCGCAGTGGTTCGACCCAACTAAAATCGTGGCGCTCGACCCGTGGGGCGCGGTGGTGAGCGACGCTTTCAAGCCTTTCTTCGAACAGGGCTACGACATTCGCCCGACCATCGCCATCACGCGCGCGCACATTCAAATGCCGGAGCTTGCCGAGGCCATCGAGGCAGGGCGACTCAAAGTCGATGGCAAAATTCTGAAAGCCGGCGGTTCCGTGGTGGTCGTAAAAGCCGCACTGGAGCCAGTTTGGTACCTGCCGGGCGTCGCAGCGCGCTTCGGCTGCTCAGAGTCGGACCTGAGGCGCACGCTGTTCGAGCACACCGCCGGGATGTTCCCCGAACTCGTAACGCGCAACGATTTGGAAGTGTTCTTGCCGCCGATTGGCGGCGCAACGGCGTACATGTTCGGTGACGTCACCAGCATTTCCGACGTCACCAAGCCGCTGGCGGTGCGGGTACACGACGAGTGCAACGGCTCGGACGTGTTCGGCTCCGACATTTGCACCTGTCGTCCCTACCTGACCCACGGCATCGAAGAAGCCGTGCGCACCGCGCAAGCAGGCGGCAGCGGCGTCATCGTTTACAACCGCAAAGAGGGTCGCGCGCTCGGCGAAGTGACGAAATTCTTGGTCTACAACGCGCGCAAGCGTCAGGAAGGCGGCGACCGCGCCGACCAATATTTTGCCCGCACCGAATGCGTGGCAGGCGTCCAAGACATGCGCTTTCAAGAGCTCATGCCGGACGTGTTGCACTGGCTCGGCATCAGCAAAATCGACCGCTTCGTGTCGATGAGCAACATGAAGCACGACGCGGTGGTGCGCGCCGGCATCCAAATCGTCGAGCGCGTGCCGATTCCAGACGAGCTGATCCCGCTCGACGCGCGCGTGGAAATGGATGCCAAAATGGCCGCCGGCTACTTCACCGAAGGTGCCGTGCCGGACGGCAACGAGCTAGCAAAACCCAAGGGCCGCGGGCTCGACAGCTGATGGCTGAGACGACCGAGGCCGAAGCCCGGGCCGCATTCGAATACGACTACTTGCAAACGACGCCCGCCATTCGCGCGCGCGCCAGCACGATATTCGAGGCCGCTCGCCGCGGCACTTTGGCGCACTTTCAGCTGAACGTAGCGGCGCTGCCAGCGGTGACCGAGCGCGTCATCGCCGTGACCCGCTCGCTGTACCCGGATGTCCGGGCGATTCCTTACCACGGTCGCTATCGCCATTTCGATGTCGGCGGCGTGCCACGCTTGGCGCGCTTTCAGCACGGCATTCAAGACTTCGGCGTTGACGAACGACTGCGCGCCAGCACCGAGCTTGTGATCACCAGCGTGCTTTTAGACGCTGGGGCCGGCCCTGCTTGGCAATATCGGGAGCCCGACGGTCGCAGTTTCTCGCGCTCGGAAGGCTTGGCCGTGGCGAGCTATCACCTGTTCATGAGCGGCGCGCTGGCAAGCCATCACGGCACCGCCGCCGACGCTGCGGGGCTGCTCGGCTTCGACGCAGCGCGCTTGGCCAGCGCATTTCAGGTCACGAACGACAATCCGCTGGTTGGCGTGGCGGGCCGCGCGTCCCTGTTGCAAAAGCTGGGCGAGGTCGTCTCCAGCACGCCCAGCTACTTCGACTCCGCTCGCCCTCGCTTGGGCGATTTGGGTGTTTGGCTAAAGCGCGCCGCAAACGACGGGCAGCTGCCCGCCAGCAGCGTGCTCGACGCGGTGCTGCGTGCGCTCGGCCCCATTTGGCCCGGGCGTGAAAAGCTCGCAGGCAAGCCGCTTGGCGACGTGTGGCGCCATGCACGCTTTGGCCTCGTGCCCTTTCACAAGCTTTCGCAGTGGCTCAGCTATTCCCTGCTCGAGCCGCTGGAAGCTGCCGGCGTCACCATCACCGAAGTCGATGAGCTGACCGGCTTGCCCGAGTACCGAAACGGCGGACTGTTTCTCGACGCCGGCGTGCTCACGCTAGTCGAGCCGCGCCAGCGCGAGGTCACGCACGCGGTCTCATCGGAGCTGGTGATAGAGTGGCGCGCCTTGACGGTCGCGCTGCTGGACGTGCTGGCCGACGCGGTGCGGGCGCGTTTGGGCCTGAGCCCTGAAGAGCTACCGCTCGCGCGTATTCTGGAGGGCGGCAGCTGGCGCGCCGGTCGCGTCATCGCGAGCGAGCTACGTGAAGGGGGCGGGCCGCCGCTCAAAATCGAAAGCGACGGAACGGTGTTCTGATGTTCGATTCGGCTATTCACATGGAGCTTGCATGAGCCAAAAAGTTACGGTCATCGATCACCCGATGGTGCAGCACAAGCTGACGCTGCTGCGGCAGAAGGATCGCAGCACCAACTCGTTTCGCACCTTGCTCTCCGAGATCAGCATGCTGCTGGGCTACGAGGTCACGCGCGACTTGCCGCTCGTCTATCAAGAGATAGAGACGCCGCTCGCCACCATGCGCGCACCCCTGATTGAAGGCAAAAAGGTCGTACTGGTGAACATTTTACGCGCCGGCACCGGCATGGTCGAAGGCATGCTGCGCATCTTGCCCGCCGCGCGTATCGGCCAAATTGGCCTGTACCGCGACCCCGAGACGCTGGGCGCCGTCGAGTACTACTTCAAGCTGCCCGGCGAAATGTCAGACCGCGACGTGATCATCGTGGACCCTATGTTGGCGACCGGCAACAGCGCAGTCGCAGCCGTCGAGCGCGTGAAAACCTCGTCGCCACGCTCCATCAAGTTCGTCTGCTTGCTGGCCGCGCCCGAAGGCCTGGCCAATCTCGCCGAATCGCACCCCGACGTCGCAGTCTTCACAGCCGCCATCGACGACCACCTCGACGAACACGGCTACATCATTCCCGGTCTCGGCGACGCCGGGGACCGCCTCTTCGGAACCAAGTAGCGCCGTCAGGTGCCTTCCAATGCGACGCTCGTCAGCGCCGCGTGTCCTCAAACGCGACGCTTCAGCGCGCCGCGCGTCACCAAAGGTAGCCCTTTCGTCGCGCAAAAGACTGTCGCAATTGCGGCACGCTTTCCCCAATGAATTCGCGACCCGCGAAGCCGCAAATGACGCTGTCGCAATCGCGACTAGCCGCAACCCCGACGAAGCATGTCGCGATTGCGACAACGTCAGACCCGGCAGAGTGCGCCGCGAAATCATTGCAGAATCCTTGTCGCAATCGCGACTACAAAACGCGGAGCGGAGGGGCTTCACGGTCTGGCTTCTCAATTCGCAGCCGCAAGCTTTGCGCGGGAAGTTGGGCATTTTCGGAGGGCGCGCTCGCTACTTGAAGCGAGTGGGCGCGCCGGGCGCACGGCGGCGCGGATTCAGATGCCGTAGTCGTCGGTGTGGACGCGCGGCAAGGCTTTACGTTTGGGGGACGCGGGAGCAAACTTTGCGGGAACGCCGCCCCGAAGCGAGGGCGGGAGCGTCGCGGCAGAAGCCGCGGGGGCAGGTGCAAGAGTCGCGGCGGATGCAAGAGTCGCGGCGGATGCAAGCTCTCGAACGGGTGCCGCTGCAGCGGCGGGGCTGGGATCTGGATCGGGTGTGGCTGGGGGTGCGGGCACGGCGATTGGAGTGAGCGGAGCGCTGGGACGCGTCGGTTGCCAGCTCGCTGGTGTCCTTGCGAGCAGGAACGCGGCGGCGCTGAGCGAAAGTACGGCGAGAGCCACGAACGGAGCGCGCGAGCGACGAGCGCTGGCTGGGGCTTGTAGGGGTAGCTCAGGCGCCACGAACGCGGCTGGCGTGGCGCGGCCGACGGCCAGGGTGCGCGCGGGAGCGGGCGCAGGCGCGAGCGAGAGCACCAATGGCGGGGGCGTGGAAATGCGCAGCGAGGCCCCGTGCAGGCGCGGCTGAAACACCGGTGTTGGTGCCTCTTCTTGCCAAGCGTCGGTGTCGACGCGCGACAATTGCTGAGCTGCGGCGGCCACCATGGCATGGTTCAGCTCGAGGGCAGAGGCGAAGCGAGCAGCGGGATCGAGTGCGATGGCACGTTCGGCCAGCGCGCAAAGCGGTTGCGCCCAACGCGTGCCGGGCGAAAGCTGAATCGAGGGCGCGGTCGTGCCCGGCGCCAAGTGCGCGAGCCCCTTCGGAAAGAGCCGCTTGCCCGCCAAGGCTTCCCACAGCATCACCCCGACGCTGAATACGTCGGCACGCGCGTCAACGCTGGCGCCCGCAACGCGCTCGGGCGCCATGTAGCCAGCGTCTTCGATTTTCGAGCCGTTGAGTAGTGGCACCAGCCGCGCAGTGCCGTGCTCGTCGATGTAGATGCTCTGCGGCGAGACTTGGCCGTGAACGAACGCCTGTCCGTCCGTCACCACCTCGTGC
>JAYUYU010000518.1:0-5265 GCA_043752365.1 Myxococcales bacterium
TTGAGCGGCACCGTCGTCAACGCCAACCTGCCGGTGCAGGTGATCGCCTTCAATCCGATCGCCAATATTCCCGACGGCGCGACCAATGCGGACCACATCGAAGAAACGGTGTTGCCCGCCGAGGTAGTCGGCACCAAGTACATCGTCGCGCCTCCCACGTCGCCGAACGGCGGCGCCAAGGGCGGTCACATGGTGCGCTTTTACGGCAACTTCGCCGGCACGACCTTGACCTACACTCCGGCCGCGCCCGCTGGCGCGCCGACCACGATTGCGGCTGGCGCGTTCGTGGAAATTGGTCCCGTTACCGAGCCTTTCACGGTCGAAGGTAGCGAGCCGTTCGTGGTCGCGTCGTTCATGGTCGGTGGCTCGCTGCAAGCACCGCCCGGCGATGCCTGCCCCGACTTCCCTTGTCGCGGCGATCCGTCGATGTCCATGATGGTGACGCCGCGGCAGTTCCGAAAGTCGTACACCTTCCTCGCGCCCGCCGACTACGAGAGCAACTTCGCCGACATCTTGGTCCCGGACGGTGCAACGGTGCAGCTCGACGACGCGGCACTCACCGGCGCGCAGCAGGCCATCGGCGCCACCGGCTGGTCCATCGTGCGCGAGCCGCTCAGCGCGGCTTCAGGCGGCGTGCACAGGCTCAGCGCCGATCAAAACGTGGGCCTGCAAGTCATGGGCTTCGGTCACGCCAGCTCGTATTACTACCCCGGCGGCCTCAATCTCGAGCTCATCAGCAAGCCGCCCGTCGTGAAGTGACTCTTGCGCCCGCAAAGCGGCGCTAACACTCGGCTGCAGCTCGGCGGCAATGTTAAGCTGGCGCCGTGCCCAGCGTCGTTCCCGATCCCACAGCCATTCGGCCGTTCGCCAGCGAGGCCGCCTTCGAAGCCTGGCTGGAAAAGCATCACGACCGCGCCACAGAAGTGTGGGTCAAGATGTTCAAAAAGGGCAGCGGCAAGCCCAGCATCGACTGGAATCAAGCCGTCGACGTCGCGCTGTGTTGGGGGTGGATCGACGGCATCCGCAAGACTTTCGACGACGAAGCGTTCATTCAGCGCTTCACGCCGCGCAGGGCCAAGAGCCGTTGGTCTCAAATCAACGTCGAGCGCGTGAAGCGCCTGACCAAAGCGGGTCGCATGACTCCGTACGGCCAAGCTCACGTCGACGCCGCCAAGGCCGACGGCCGCTGGGACGCCGCTTACCCGTCGCCCAGCAGCATCGAAGTTCCCCCAGATTTTTTGGCCGCTATCGCGACTAAGCGCACCGCGCTGAAGGCCTTCGGTGGCTTGAAAAAGTCACAGACGTTCGCCATCGCTTACCGACTGCACCACCTGAAAACTGCAGAGCGCCGCGCCAAGGTGATTGCAGAGGTCATCGCCAGGCTTGCCCGTGGTGAGGGCCCGTTTCCGGGGCACTGACGGCTTGGCGCAGGCCGGCCAGACCGTCGTAGGTTTCCGCTGCGTTGCGCGCATATTCTGCTTGCGTGAGCCTCGGGAAGCTGACTTTTTGGGGGCATGATTCGTCGACCCTCCCGCGAATGGCTCGAAGCTCTGTTGTCTGGTGCGTTGGTGACTGGTTGTGCCGCCGCGCCTGCCGCGTCGCCTGCTGCCAGCCCTGCGGCGCCAGCGTCCGGCAGCATCGCTCCAGCAGCGGCTCCACCCGTCGCCGGTGCTGCGGAGCCCGGGCCCCCCACCCAGGTCACGCCGCCTCCGCCAGCCGCGCCGGCCAAGGTCGAGCTGCCCGCGTTTAGTCCCGCGTCGTGCACGGGCAAGGTACCGGCGCCCAGCAAGGTGGCTTGCAGCGACGACCCGTTTCAAAATCTCGCGCAGCTGCGCTCCGCCTGTAACGTTGACGCTATCGTCGTTTACTCCGTAAAAATGGAGCGGCCAAAAAAAGGCGTCAGCGTGCCGACGCACGTTGAAGAAAGGGCCCGCTCTGCTGACCCGTGCGCTGCCGCCACCGACAAGGCCAGTTGCGAGCAGCGCCTCAAAGACATCGCTTTTCCCGGTGACAAGGGCTTTTGGGAGGGCGGGGTCGACCGCACCTTTTTGATGGTGGCGCAGGGTGAAAGCTGGAGCCTCGTCTTTAACAAGGAACAACTGACGGCGCTGGCTGGAGTCGTCGACAGCAAGCAAGACGCGGCGGCCGTGCTCTGGCTCAATGGCTGGTCGCGCCAGGTCGCTTGCTCGAGCCTGCAAGCACAGAAGAGCGGCTTCAGCGCGCCCAGCATCAAAGTCGACCTGCTCTGCCCCAGCATGCGCAGGGGCTTCGGGCTCGAGGTCGAGGCAATCTCGCAGCCTCCGGAGGCCTACGAGAAGCAGGGCAACTACCGCCTCTTCGTGGACGCGCACGGGGCGCTGAAGGTGACGTACCTGGGTGGAGCTCCCCAACCAGGCGGCGCGGGCTTTGGCGTCGCCTGCGGACGTCGCCCGACGGGCATGCAATTCGGCCCGGCGCTGGCCGGTGCGGAACTTGCCGACGCTGGCCCGCAAAGCGCGGCCTACGAGGTCGGCACCTATTTGGCCGAAGGCGCACAGTTGGAAGCCGCCGCAGTCGTCGCGTTCGAGCTACTTGCCAGTGAGCTCGCCGCGCACGGCGCGCCCGCGTCACTCGTCCAGCGCTGCCGCAAAGCCGCCGAAGACGAGCGTCGACACACCGCGCTAATGACCGCCGCCGCGCGTCGCTTCGGCATCGAGCCCGCGCTGCCAGCGCCCCTACAGCGCCCGTTGCCGAGCCTGCTCGAGCTGGCTCGAGAAAATACCATCGAAGGCTGTGTGCGCGAGACATGGGGCGCCCTTTCGGCGGAGTTCCAGGCTCGCGCGGCGGCCGACCCGCAATTGGCGGACATGTACCGCAGCATCGCCCCAGATGAGCTCGCGCACGCGCAGCTTGCTTGGGACATTCAGCAGTGGCTCGTGGCGCAAACGGGCGCCTCGCAGCACCTCGGTGACGTGGCCGCAGAAGCTCGCAGCCTGCTGCTGGCGGAACAGCAACAACCTAGCGCCGCCGTTGCGAGCCTCACCGGCGCGCCCCAGCTCGCCTTGGCGCGCCAGCTCATCCAAGAACTGGCGGCTTGAACGCCGTCGCGCCTGTTGCCAGCGGCCGTTCGGGCCCTATGCTTTAAGAATGGACCGATTCCGCGTCGATATTTGGTCGGACATCGCTTGCCCCTGGTGCTACGTGGGCAAGCGTCGGCTCGAGCGCGCGCTGAAGGACTTCCCCCACGCTGACCACGTCGAGGTGGTTTGGCACTCGTTCGAGTTGGACCCCGCGGCGCCGCCCGAGCGTGACCCCGCGGTGTCACACACCGACCGCATCGCGAAGAAGTACGGCATCAGCAGCGAGCAGGCCCGCCGTAACAGTGACCGCCTGTGCGATAGTGCCCGTGGCGAAGGCTTGACGTTCGATTTCGAACATATCCGCTCGGGCAACACCTTCGACGCGCATCGGGTCATTCACCTGGGGCATGCACGCGGCCGCCAAGACGCCACGAAAGAGCGTTTTCTCAAGGCGTACCTCGAGGAAGGCGCGCTGATGAGTGATCACGCGACCCTCGTCCGCTTGGCGGTCGAAGCCGGGCTCGATGAGCATGAAGTGACGGACGTCGTGAGCTCGGACCAGTACGCTGAAGCCGTGCGCGCGGACGAAGCTCAGGCGCATCAGTTCGGAATCAGCGGCGTCCCGTGCTTCGTGCTCGACGGTCGCGTCTCCGTCAGCGGTGCCCAGTCGCCGGAAGTGTTGTTGAGCGCCCTGCACCAAGTGTGGAGCGAGCGCGAGCCGGCCCAGGCCGAGTTGGTCGAAGGCGCAGTGTGTGGCCCTGACGGCTGCTGAACCTACGCGCTTTCAGCCAGCGCGGCTTCAATGGCCGCCGCGAGCTCAGCGCTTTCGGGAGTCGTGTCGGAAGGGAAAAACTTAACCACCTTGCCCGAGCGCGCGACCAGGTACTTGCCGAAGTTCCATTTGGGGAGCGCGCCGGCGCCTTGTTCGAGCAAGGCATACACGGGCGACTGCCCGGCGCCGGCTTTGGTCTGCACCTTCTCGAACATCGGAAACTTGACGCGGTACTTGCTCGAACAAAACGCGCGAATTTCTTCGGCAGAACCTGGTTCTTGGCGACCGAAATCGTTGCTGGGAAAGCCGAGCACGGTAAGACCGCGCGCTTCATAGCGCTCGTGCAGTTGCTGTAGGCCCGCGTATTGCGGCGTGTACCCGCACTCGCTCGCTACGTTGACGACCAGTGTGACGCGCCCCCGGTACTGTGCGAGCGGCGCCGGCTGGCCTTCGAGCGTTCGGGCCTCGGCCCCGTAAAAGTCCACCTTGGTTGATTCTTTCATTCTGCTCGCCTCGCTCGGGCTGTTGTGCTGACACGCGCCAAGCCACAGCGAGCACACGACCAGGGTCGCTACTCCAAACACGCTCGGGCTTCGCAGCATGTTGCCATGCCTGTGACATTGGCGAGCCACCGTCAAGCGGCTTGGGATCAACTGCGACCGTGCACTGAGCGTCAACGCTGTGTTGCGTTGACCAGCTTGGGTGTTTTTGCGACCAGCGCGTCGACGGCGCGAGGGGTTCCAAAGCCAGGGCCGCCGAGGCCAGCTTCGAAGTCGGCGGGCAAGACACCGTTGCGGTGCAACGTCATCAGTAGCCCAACCACCGCCGCCAATGCGATCAACACCAACTCCAGGCGGTTGGCGCGTACGGGGCGCGCAGGCTGCAGAGCGGGGAGGGGAGCGGGGGCCGGGAATGCGGGCGGAAGGGCGCTGAGCGGCGGTGGCATGCTCCGCGCCGGCGGCGCGCTTTGCACCGGGGGAGGGGGCGGCGCGCTTTGCACCGGGGGAGGGGGCGGTGTGGGCGCGCGACGTGCCGAGGGCGGTGGTGGCTGGCTTGGTGCTTGAGGCTGAACGGGGGCCGAGGTCCAACCTGGCATCAGCGTGTCACGCCGGACCGGTTGCGGAGGCAGCTGAGATTTTGGCGGTGGAGGCAGCGGTGTGGGCGGCGGCGGCGGCGTGGGCGGCCGCGGCAACTGTGAAGCTGGCGCTGGCAATTGCGACGTCGGTGCTGCGGGCGGCGCGGCGTCTGCTTCGTCATCCAACCCGGCTACGACCCGCAGGGGCAGCCACTCGCTCATGCCTTCCTGCCAAAGCATGGTGCTCTCGTCGATCATCCCCAGCCGGAAGAGGTCGTCGACCTGCTCCAGCGTCAGGACCTTTTCATCATCCGTAGCAACCCGAACGCGCCAAAGGTCATCACCGACGCCCATTACTC
>JAYUYU010000519.1:0-5264 GCA_043752365.1 Myxococcales bacterium
CGTTTACCCCGAGCAGCAGGCCATGTTCGATGCCTACCTGGCGCTGATCGCCAACGTCAGCAAAGACGACCCGGAGGTCGCCATCAAGGCCACCGGCCGACGCCGCAGCTTCGACAACTACCGCACCAAGCACCAAGGCGAGCTGGAAGGCATGCAGCGCGCGGGCCTGCTCGAAAAAAAGCTGACCGAAGAGCAAGCGCTGAAGGCGTTCATTGCCGGTGACTCCGCACGCCAAGCAAGCTTTGGCACGGTGCTCTCGGACCTGGATGCCGCCTTCGCCGAGCAGGCCAAGACGCGCGAGGCCGACACGGCTTTGGAGCGGGAAATGCTGCTGCCGCGCCTGATTTTTGCGGCCTACCGCATCGCCCGCATGGCCGATGAGCGGCAGAAGCCCGACGCCGAACGCGACCCAAGCTACCAAGAGCGCAACATTCTCCGGCTGAAGGACGACCTGAAGTCTCTGGCCGCCAGCTACAACCCCAAGCTCGATCGCGCGTTCTTGAAACTGGCGCTGGAGCGCGACCGCGCGCGTGACGCGGCCCGCCGCACGCCCGCTCTCGAGCTAGTCGCCGGCAAGGCACCCACAGACGCCGCCATTGCTAGCGCTATCGCCAAACTTTACGACAAGACGAAGCTCGACGACGAAAAGCTGCGCTTCGACTTGTTCGACAAAGCGACGCCCAAGCAGCTGGCGCAACACGCTGACCCGATCGTGCGCTTGATGGCCAAGTTGTATCCGGAGCTCCGCGCCGTCGAGGATCGCCGCAAGCGCTTCGACGGCAAGCTGCTGCTGCTCAAACCGCGCTACCTCGAGGCGCTGTTGGCGTTCAAGGGCGGCGCAGTCGCCCCGGACGCCAATGGTACTTTGCGTGTCGCCTACGGCACCGTGCAAAAGGCGCCGGCCGGCACGCCCGGTAGCGACATTGGCGCGTTCACCAGCGTGGCCTCAATCGTCGCCAAAACGACCGGCAAAGAACCGTTCGACACACCTAAAGCCCTGCTAGCTGCCGCAAAAAACTCCACGCGTTCACGCTTCGTCGAAAAGTCACTCGGCGACGTGCCGGTGGATTTTTTGAGCGACGTGCCGATCACCAACGGCAACTCTGGCTCGGCAACGCTCAACGCCAAAGGCGAGCTCGTCGGCTTGGCCTTCGACGGCACCTACGAGTCGGTCGCCTCGGATTGGGTATTCAGCCGCACCACGCGCAGCATTCACGTCGATCTTCGCTACGTGCTCTTCTTGCTGGAAGAGGTCGAGCAAGCCAAGGCCTTGCTGGCGGAGCTCGGCGTCGCGCCAGCGCAACCGCGCTGAGCCTTGGGGCAAGGCGCTCGCCTTGCTCAGTCGACGCGGCCGCTCGGTTCGCGAGCAGTCGCGAAGAGCGGGCCGGCGCTGAGCGCTTCTGGCGAAGGCTCGGGGAGTGACGGCTCGCGTGTTGGCCGCGCGGGCGCCGGCACTTCGGCAACCAGGGCGGCCGCAAGCGGAAGAGCGAAGGGCTTCTTGTTTGCGACCACCAGGTCCCAGAAGCTGAACGCCATGGCGAGCGCGATGTCCATTTCACGCGTCTCGCGCGAAGGCTCGAGCGAGGGCCCGGGCAGGCACTGGGCCGCGATGGGGCAAGCCGCCAGCATGTGCAAAATGCCCGACGAAAAGCCGCCGCCCGCGTATGCCAGGCACACCGGCGTACCCATGGCTTGCATGTCCTGAATGGCGTACGGAATCTTTTCGTCCACGGTACCGAGCGTGTCTTGGTACTTGCACTCGATGGCGAGCACTGTCGAAGTGGCTTCGCGCAACACCAGAATATCGAGGTGGCGATTTTTGCCGATGATGGTCTTGCCCATCGAAACTTCGCGGTACACGGTCAGGCCGCGCCCGCCGAAGTTCTTCAAGATGTAGGCCGCAACCAAGTCGGCGTACTCTTTACCGGTAAGCGCCATGGCCCTAACCGAGCGCCAAGCGCTGTTGCACGGGCTCTGGGTGCTCAGGCCGGGCAATGACTGGACCTTCGACGCCGCCCAACCCACTCAAGCGCTCGCGCGCCAACTTGAGCGAGTCAGCGGAAACGTCGTTGCCGGCAAAACGCCGCCCCAGCGTGAGCGCCGCGACCCCGCTGGACCCCGAGCCCATGAAGGGATCGACCAGTAAGTCTCCCGGCGAGCTGCTTTGGCGCAGAAAAATTTCGCTTAAAGCGCTGGGCTTTTCTGCTGGATAACCCCCGCGGATACGCGGGACCTCCAGCACGTCCGCGATGCCCAAATCGGCCAACCGGCGCTTGCCCTTCTCGAAGAACAGCACGAACTCGTAGCGGGCCCGGTAGTGGTAACCCATGCCGATCGAGCGCTTGTCCCACACCAGCGGCTTCCAAAACTTGAAGCCGGCTTGCTCGGCCACCGGCTTGGCAATGAACGCCGTCTCCTGATCGCACATCAGGTAGAAGTGGGTGTCCCGCTTGAGCACGCGGTAAACTTCCTCGAACAGCTCGGCGAAGCGCACGTTCGGAAAAATGGAGAACCACGTGTTGCTGGAGCCCGCGCTGACCTTGAGCCGCGTGGTAGTGCCGACGGCGCGGTGTTTCTCGAGCGACTCGTACGCAGGATCGGTCACCATGATGTCGACCGACTCGGACGGTAGCGAGCGCAGGAACACGACTGCGTCCAGCTGCGAAAGCTCGAAGTTGCTCGGCGACGACACGAATACGCTTCTATCACCGCGATCGCGCCGTTTCTAGTGGCCTGAAGCCCCCGCCGGCTACACCCGGACAATTAATGTCCGAGGGCTTCCCACAGCTCCGCGAATTGGCGCGCGAAGGCTTGTACCAGGCCGGGCTCGCTGCTCGTTATCAAGTTCTCTTCGTTGAAGGTGCTGGCGCTGCGGGTCCAGTTGTAGCTGCCATTGAGCAGCACGGCGCCGTCGAGCACAGCAAACTTGTGGTGCATGTGGTGCTCGGTCTCGTCCACCTTTACCGCAACGCCGGCGCCGCGCAGTCGCGCGATGTCGGAGCCACCGTCGTACTGTTTGTCGTTGTCGGTGATGACCCGCACCTGCACCTTGCGAGCCTGCGCGTATAAGATGGCACGCGCGATGCGATCGTCGGTGATGGTGAAGACGCAAATGTCGGCCGTCCTCCGCGTTCGCCCCAACTGGCCCAAAATCTCCGACAGGCATGCTTCGCCGGGGCTGAAGTAGGCGCGCGTGGAGCTTGCTGCAGCAGGCGCACCCAGCTGCACGAGCAGCTTCATCAAGTCCTCGACCCAGCCGAGCGCCTCCAGCGCACGGGGATCGGTCGTTCGCTCACGGGCGAGCACGAAAGCTTTTGCGCGCAGCTGCGAAAGCCCCGCGGCGTCGAGCGGTGTCTCGCCAAGAACCTCGAGCAACGTTTGCCGCTCGCCGCGCGAAAGCCGGCCGTCCTCCAACGTCCTTTGCAATGCCTGGTCTAACTCTTCGGTATTCATGACGGCCGCCCAACAGGGTCGCCGCCGCTTAGTCTTTAATCAAGTCGCGCACTGATTGATTGGGCCTACGGCGCGGCCGGGTTATGCAGGTGAGATGAAGCTGGCTCAGTCTCGGTGGGTGAATGGGGCATTGTGCGCGCTGGTGGTGAGCTCCGTGGCAGCAGCCTGCGGCAGTGACTCTTTGCGCCGGCAGGAGCGGGCAGCCGAGGGCGGAGCTGGCGCCGGCGGTATTGGCGGCCAAGCCGGGGTGGCGACGGCGGGCGGTGCAGACACCAAACCGGTGCCCATGGCTGGCGCCGGAAACGGGGGCGAGCCAGTCGCACTGGGCGGCATGGGCGGCGCACCGACCGTCGTCACGGCAGGCGAAGGCGGCGTGATGGTGGTCACCATGGGCGGCACACCGGGCGGGGGCGAAGGCGGCGCGCCCGACACGCTGCCAGCCATCGACTGCAGCACAATCGCGTTCGCCGACCAGCGCCTGGCGAATGCCATCAAGAACGCCCTCGGTACCTCTGCCGACATCGTGCCCGCCGATATCCCGGCCGTGACGTCACTCAACGCGGGCGGCTACGAAGTCGCGCAGCTCGGCGGACTCGAGTGCTTCACGGAGCTGACGGATGTGGATTTCGGCTACGGCGGCGGCCCAAGCACCATCACCAACCTGGCCCCGCTGCGTTACCTCAAGAAGCTTCAGGTCGTACGCCTCAACAACAATCCGCTCACCGACCTGAGCCCGCTCGCGGAGCTTCCCCTGATGGAAACGCTCGATTTGGATAACTCGCTGAACGGCAACGACTTGTCACCACTGGCCAAGGCTCCGAGCCTGAAAACGTTGACGCTGCAGTATGCGAACGTCGGCAGCTTGACGCCGCTCGGCAGCATCTCGACTTTGGAAGTCCTCGACCTGAACCGGACAGTGCTCACTCAACCGGCGACGCTGAGCGCGCTGAAGAACGTCAAACAGCTCATGCTCGGGAACGCCATTTCCGACGCCACACCCTTGGCCGACCTCACGCAGCTGCAGCGCCTCGAAATCGGCGGCAAGGCGCTCAACAATTTCGACAAGCTGGCTCCCTTGGTCAACTTGACGCAGCTCTACGTTCACTCCGCGAGCATCACCAGCATCACTGCCCTCACCAACATGCTGAAGTTGACGAACCTCGACCTTTCCACCAACCAAATCGTCGACATTTCCCCGCTTCAAGGGCTGTCGCAGTTGAAGAACGTGTCCCTCAACTACAACCCCGTGACCGACATCACCCCGCTCGTGAACAACACAGGCATGGGCAGCGGCGACACCCTCAATCTCCTGGGAACCAGCCTGAACTGCCAAAGCCAGGCCGCAAACGTGAACAACTTGCTCGGGCGCGTCGCCTTCCTGTACAGCCCCTGCAATTAGCCGTTTTCTTGCCCGGCCCGGGCGGCCGAGGTGACGATTTGCGCGCTCACCATGCTGCCCGCTCCGCGTTCGTTCGTACTGCTTTTCGCGCTCGGCCTCCTGGGCTGCGACGAGCTGGCCGGGCTCGACAAGCCGAACGCGGATTCGCTGGTCAAACGCAACCGCACCCAGCTGGCGGTAGGTGAGCGTATGCCGAACGACGTCGAAGCGCGGGTGGTGGGCGCCGCTGACCAGCCCCTTACGCGCGCCAGCGGCGGCTTCAAGGCGCTAGTCGACTGCGAGGATTGCCCGTTCGTCTTCAAGGACGAAGAGCGCAACAAGTCCGACCGCATGATGACGCCGCGGCTGCGCCGCAACCTGGTGCAACTGTCCAAGCTCGTCAGCCAAACCTGGCCCAAGCTCGAGCTGCGCG
>JAYUYU010000520.1:0-12753 GCA_043752365.1 Myxococcales bacterium
CAGCCGACCAACCGAGCCTCCTACGCACCATCCAGTGACACTGGCTAGCACGACTAGGCACGAGACGAGAGCGACGTGTCGTGCCGATAGTTGCCGGCCGTAGCGGTTGCCCGTATCTTTAGTGCGATGTCCGAGGGCTCCTTCTCGCTACCTTTCCGGGGCTTGAGGCGTACGCTGGGGCTACTGGCGGGGGCCTTGAGCTTGGCGTGCTCCGCGGCGGCTGACGCCAAGACACTGTATTTCCCCCACCAGGACGCGCGCTTTTTGTATCGCTTCCAGCGTAACGGTGGGGCCGCGGTGTTGCCTGAGCGCGTGGAGGCGTCCGAAGCGCTACCGCTGGTCGTCTTTCTACACGGCACCAACCCGACTTCTGAGCCGCACATGTGGCTGGGCGGTAACGGACGAGACTTGCGGCCGCTGGTGAAGCGCTTGGTCGACAGTGGGCAGGTAAAGCCTTTCGTGTTTGCGGCGCCAAGCCAGACCAAAAACGCAGGGCTGGCCGCCACGGTTTGGCAGGGCTTCGATCTGAACGGCTTCGTCGACGACGTGGTGCGCGCGACCGAAGGCAAGGTGAGCATCGATCGCACGCGCGTGGTGCTGGCTGGTCACAGCGGGGCTGGCTGCAACCCCAGCGGCGGGCTAGCTGCAGATTTCTGGAGTGCGGGCGTGCCGTTGCCGCTAGCGCTGGTGTCGATCGACCCGTGCCTCGATCGCAAGATGGGCGGCGCCTTCGCGCGTAGACCCAGCGAGGTGCCGCTGCTCTTGTGGTGGCAACCTGCAATTTGGGTCAGGCAGCCCGCCAAGTTCGAAGCCGCCCTCGCCCGCGACAAACCCGAGCAACGAGTCGATCGCGTGCGTGAGCTGCCTCCGATGGGCGCCAATCCTCACGAGGCCATTCTGCCCGTCGCGCTCGAGAGCGCGCTGCGTGAGCTGTTCGGCACCCAGCTTAGCGCCGCTGACTAGCGCCCCACCGAACAACTCCCGTCCTTGCACGCGGGCTCGAACAGCCCCTGGTCTAGTGAGGCCGGCTGCTGCCATCATAACGGCCCGATGCCTGCCGCGATCACCATCACTAAGCTCAAGACGTTCGTCGTCCAACCGACCCGCGAGCGCTTGGTGGTCGTAAAAATCGAGACCTCGGAGCCGGGGCTGTACGGGCTGGGTTGCGCGACGTTCACGCAACGCGCGTTCGCGGTGCAGGCCATGCTGGACCGGCACTTGGCGCCGCTGCTAATCGGGCGCGACGTCTCGCGCATCGAGGATATCTGGCAGACCGCGCGCGCCAACGGCTACTGGCGCAACGGCCCGGTGCTGAACAACGCGCTCTCGGGCGTCGACCAAGCCTTGTGGGACATCCTGGGTAAGCGCGCGGGACTCCCCTTGTACATGCTGCTGGGCGGCAAGTGCCGCGAAGCCGTCGCGACCTACACGCACGCCGACGGCACCACGATTGACGAAGTGATCGACAATGCCGAAGCCATTTTGGCGCAAGGCTACCGGCACGTGCGCTTGCAGCTGCGCAACTACGGCGGCGGCACGCCCGATCAGCCGCGCCCCCACGGCGCACTGCCGGGCGCCGACTACGACCCGCGGAAGTACACGCGTGAGACGCTGAAGCTGCTGACCGAAGCCCGTAAGCGGCTGCCCGAAAGCGTGGAGCTGCTGCACGACGTGCACGAGCGCTTGCAGCCAAGCGACGCCGTGCAGTTCGCCAAAGATGTCGAGCAGTTTCGGCTATTTTTCCTGGAAGACGCGCTGTCGCCAGAGCAGCTGGATTGGTTGCCGCGGCTGCGTGCCGTGTGTTCGACGCCGCTCGCGCTGGGCGAGCTATTCAACCACCCGTTCGAGTGGCAGCGCGTGATCGAGCAGCGCCTGATCGACTTCGTTCGTATGCACGTGAGCCAGATGGGCGGCATTACTCCGGCGCGCAACGTGGCGGCCATGGCCGCGGCCTATGGCATTCGCACGGCCTGGCACGGACCGGCCGACACCTCGCCCGTGGGCCACATGGCAAACCTGCACCTCGAGCTGAGCTCACCCAATTTCGGCATCCATGAGTGGTGTCGCTTCCCCGAGCACACTTACGACTTGTTCCCCGGCATGCCGCGCGCGCAGGGCGGCTACCTTTACCCCAACGACGCGCCCGGCCTCGGCATCGGCTTCGACGAAGCGCTCGCCGCCAAGTACCCGCCCGAAGATTACTTGGAAGAGTGGACGCAAGCGCGCTTGCCGGACGGCACGCCCACGCTGCCGTAAGCTCAAAAACCTGCGGGAATGGCGCCTGACAGGCGCCGGCGATTGCGCAAATTCTGCGGGCGAGTCGCACGAATTCGTTGGAGACTAGGCGCGGAGGTTCCGGAGTGAAGTGGACGACGGTTACCAATTTTTCGGTGTGGGCCGCGTGGCTGTTGGCTTGCGGTTGCGGCGGCACGTCACGCAAGGACCTCGAACAGCGTCAGAGCAATACCAGCGTCGCTGGCGCGAGTGGCACCGCTGGCGCGCCGAGCCCGCCGCGTTGCTCCCCTGCAACCATCGACCCCGAGAGCGGCGTCGAGACCTGCGGCGACGCGGCCACGGCTCCGGGCAGGACGTTCACGCACCGAGCGGCAGTCGGTGAGGGCTGCAGCTTCGACGCCAGCCTAGCCGACACCTGCAACTTGAGCGGCTGCCCCGGCCCGTTTCCGATTTGCGACTACCAGGACGGCGAAGCATTTTGCGGCGCTGGCTGCGGCATCGACGCCGATTGTGCCGAGCGCGAGTATTGTCAGTGCATCGGCAAGGGCCAGGGCGGCCGCTGCCAATCGACCGAATGCCTCACGGACCAGGACTGCGCTGCCGGGACGCTGTGCGCGTCATTCGGAAACCCGTGCGGCTTGAGCAGCGCCTTCGCTTGCCAAAGCCCGGACGATCAGTGCGTCGCCAACGGCGACTGCCCTACGCCGGGCGAGCAGTGCGTCCCTATTCCCTTGGCTGGCGGAAGCTGGATGCGCATCTGCGTCAGCACGTCCATCTGCCCGAGCTTGTAGCGGCGCGACTCGAGCTCAAAGCATCGAGACGCGCTTCATCAGCATGCCGCACAAGGGTGATTGCGGGCTGCGTTCGCGCTCGATGGCGAGCCCGGCACGGAAGACGCTGCTGGCCAGAGCTTCATCGCCGCACACGACGTAGCAAATGCCGAGCAGCTCGTGGTCGGCCGGCTCTGACTGGCCGTCCACAAGACCAGTCAGCGTGGGGATGGCGGCGCGGTGGGCCTCGACCATGGGCGGCGTCGCCGGCTTGGGCGCGCCCTTCATCAGCACCATCAGCCGCAGGGCTTGGCGCTGGTCTTCGACCCGAAAGGTCCCAAATGCTTCACTGGCGAACAGCTCCTGGTAGCCGCGGTACGCACCGTCCGGATCGCCCCCCTTCGCCCGAGTCACGATTTCCTTGATCGAACGCACCAGGTCTTCATTTGCCACGCCACACTATGGGGTCGATTTCCAACGAGGTGATGTCGAGAATTCCGGGGCGGCTCCGTCCTAGGCTCGAACCCGCCACCGCGGCATCACTCATCTAGTTAGGATTTCCCCCATGCCCCAGCTCCAAACGCCCAAAATCACTCCGTTTCTGTGGTTCGACACTGAGGCCGAGGTCGCCGCCCAGCTCTACACGTCAATCTTCGAAAACTCGCGCATTACGGACACTTCGCGGGTCGGAGACAAGGTCATGTCGGTGACTTTTGAGGTCGCGGGCCAGCGCATCATCGCGCTGAACGGAGGGCCGCACTACAAGCCCACCCCCGCTTTCTCGCTGTTCGTCTCGGTAGAAACGCAGGCCGAGCTGGACCGCACGTGGGATGCCCTGCTGGCAGGCGGCGGCAAACCGACGCAATGCGGCTGGCTCGCCGACCGCTTCGGCGTTTCTTGGCAGGTCATCCCGACCACGCTGATGAAACTGATGAGCGATCCCGATCCTGGGCGCTCCGGCCGCGCTGTCAAAGCCATGATGGGCATGGTCAAGCTGGACATTGCCGAGCTCGAGCGGGCCGCTGCCGGCTGAACGAGCCCAACGACGGCGGCGCCAGCCCCGCGGGCCGAGCGCCGCCGCCCAACCCCGCCAGTACGATGCCGCCTTCGAAGGCAGAGCGCGGCCCGGCAAAACGCACGCGCACGCGCTGTCGGACGGGGGTCGCCCTAGTCGACTGGCTTGCCGTCGAGTAGCGCCAGCAGGCGCGGCACCAAGTCGACGCGCACCGCGTCGTCGCCCTTGATGGAGCCTTGGATGGCCCGGCCGCTAGCGTGACCGCTCTGGTCAGGCACGGAAAAGAGCGGAATGTACTTGGAGCCGTAGCCGGCAGCGCGCAGCTCCGCGCCGTCGCGGTCGGAGTCGAACTCCAAGAACTTCGTTCCCGCCAGGGC
Organism: Myxococcales bacterium; assembly: GCA_043752365.1. GTDB lineage: Bacteria > Myxococcota_A > Polyangia > Polyangiales > Polyangiaceae > PMG-095. Next base: position 4,398 of record JAYUYU010000520.1, read on the forward strand.
TTCGTCGAGCTGGCCCGATTCGAGCGCCTTGTGAAAGCGCTGACATGGTTCGCACCAGGTGGCGCCAACGTACACCAGCACGCGCTGCCCGCTCGCGTCGGCTTCCTCGACGTGCTGTTGCACGAAATGCTCGAGGGGCGCTGAAGGCTGCGGGCGGTACGCCACCTGCGGCTTGGCTCGGCTCCTGGCAACCGCCGAGACGACAGGCTTGGTCGCTGTGGCACGCTCGTCCTCACGTCGACCGTTGCACGCGCTTACTGCAAAAATCCCGAGCAAGGTCAGTACACCGCGGCTCGCGACCAGCGCGCGCCACTTTCGAGAACCGGGCATCAGGTTGGATCCTAGCACCGCCCTGCTATGGTTTCCGCGTGATGACACTGCGATTGGCCCGAGCGCTGGGACTGCTAGCGTTGCTCAGCGCTGGGCGGCTGGCAGCGCAGGAATCAGCGGTCGCCCCTGGCGCAGCGCCCAACGCCAGCCTGCCGCCGCCCGCCGCGCCCGCCTGCTTCCCAGCCTGCCGGGACGGCTTCACGTGCCACCAGGCCCAGTGCATTTCGCTTTGTAATCCTGCCTGCCCAGCCGGCCTCGAGTGTGTGGAAGGGCGCCGGTGTGAGCCGCCGCTACCCACCGGCGCGACCCAGCGCCCGTACGAGCCGCCGCCGCCAGCCGTCAAAGAGTTCGACGAACGCAGCCACACCTTGCTGGGTTTTCACCTGGGCTTGCCGGGTAACGTCGACACGGACGGCCGAGCACGAGATTTAGATACCACGCTGGGCTTCAACCTACGCGCCGACGCGCCCGTCGCCAAATACGTGCTGCTTGGCCCCATGCTGCAGCTTGGCTCGTGGCGTCCGGATGTAACCCCCGCCGCCAACCACAACTACTACGTCGACCTCGATTTGGTGTTGCGCTTCCGTGCGCCCATCACGACCCCCAACTTTAACTACCAACTCTGGGTCGGTATGCCGATCGGCGTCACGATCGACATTTTGGGTGACGACAGGCCGGACACGAACTTGGGGCTTGGCTGGAACATCGGCGTGCTGTTCGGCGGCGCCGTGCATTTCACGCCCAAGTTTGGCTTGTTTGGCGAGGTCGGCTGGCAGCAACACCGCATGGCCCACGCGCAAGAAAATTTGTCCGATCTCGATTTCAAGCTGCAGCAGGCGTGCTTGAACCTCGGCATCGTGGTCCGTAACTGAGCCGCTAAAACGCGCTCGCTGCGCTGGTCTGCCCTTTGCAGTGGTCGACGGCATGCAACGGATTTGGCGTAAGCGTTTGGTATGGACGGCGGCCCTGTTGATGGCAAGCACCAGCTATGCGGCGTGCGCGTGGCTCTGGGCCGCGCCCTATCGAACCCGCGTGGAGGCACCGCACGCGGTCACCGCACCACGCCCCAGAGCCCAGGCGATCTTAGTCCCGCCGCAAGTTGCGAGCGTCCCGCCGACGGACCCCGGCGAACCAAAAGAGCCCGTCGCCGCCACGAAAGCGCGCACGCCATCACTCACGAATACCCGAAATTTCCTGGTGATCGGGCTCGATCGGCGACCGGACGGCACCGGACCCGCGCTGGCCGACACGCTGCTGGTCGTGGTCTTCGACGAGCACAGCCAACACGTCGGCATCGTCAGCATTCCACGCGACCTTTACGTGGCTATTCCCGAAAGCGGCGCCGATCGCATCAACACTGTTTACCAAGTCGGCAAACGCACCAAGCGCGATCCGCTCGCGCTCGTCAGCCGTGTCGTCGAAGACACGTTGAAGCTGCCAATCGAACACGCTTTGGCGCTCGACCTGGGCGTGTTCGAGCGCGCGGTGAACGCGGTCGGGGGCGTCGACGTGGACGTCCCGTGTCCTATCCGAGACAACTTCGTCGACTCACGCGTAGAGGGCGGACGCCGCCTGCTGGACTTGGACGCCGGGCGCCGTCACCTGGACGGGCTGACGGCCGCCATGTACGTGCGCTCGCGCCACGGCCGCTCGGATTTCCATCGCGCCCGCCGGCAGCAGGCCGTGCTGCTCGGCGTACAGCAGGCCTTGGCAGGCTCGGGCGTGCTGAACCTGCCCGACCTGTGGGGCGCCTTCGAAACCTCGGTAGAAACCGACATGCGCCGCATCGAGCTCATGGCGCTGGCTCGGCGCGCGTTGGCGCTGGCGCCGACGCAGCTGCATGGGCTGGTGATTGGCCATGACCACGTGCAAGGCTTCCGCACCCCCGACGGTAGATCGGTGCTGCAACCCGACTTCGAGGCCATCGACGCTTCGCTCGGCAAGCTGTTCAGTGCGCCAAGTCCCGGCGTACGGCCAAAAAACGCCCTGTGCGAGCCCAAAAACGCCGCCCTGGGCAAGGCGGCGCTGGGCCCTTCGTAGCGCGCCGCGCGAAGACGAGCCCAGCGAGCCCGGGCCGCTGTTTGGATGCGTCGGTCCGCCCGTAGAGCGGGCTACTTCGCTGGGGCGTGAAAGCCTGCGCACGGATCGTCGTCGCTGGCGCGCGGAGTGAACCAAACGTAGTCGAACGGTCCTTCTTGAGTGGCGTACGCTTTGGGCTCAGCGTCGCCGTGCCGCACCTCGCGAAACACCAAGCTTACGACGCTGGCGCCCGGCGCTTCAAGCGCTAGGTAGTACGGCACTCCCCGATCGAGCCGCGCGTGACCGCCGCCTGCGATCAACACGGCGCCGTCCTTCTTGCCGGCACGGGCCAGCACCTGCGCCATCTGCGCGTCCCGCGCATGTTGAGCCAGCGCCATCGGCGCCAGGTACTTTTCCGGCAATTGCCCGCAGTGCGAGCCGCGCAGCTCGTCCAACAACGACGCTTCGAGCGCGGTCGGAAAAGCGACGTCGAGCCGCAATTCGGTCGCGCGCGCTGCCGGTAGGGCCGCCGGACCCTGTTTGACCAGCGCCTTCGCGTCCGCCTGCGCCAAATTGCCGGCAACGATGGCTAGCCGGTGCGCAAACGCCGCCGCGAAAATCGGTTGATACTCGCCGAACGCGGGCCAGCTGGTTTGCGCCCAGCCCAAGGCCACGCCAAACCCCGCCGCGCTAGCTTCGGGCAACTTCAAGTAGTCGTCGACGGCGCCCTGCTGCGACACTTCGAGCTGCTCGAACACTAGCGCTGGTAGCCGGCCGGCGGCCACCAGTTGCTCGACCACGCGCGCCTGCAAACGGTGGTGGTCTGGATTATCGTGCCGTTCACCCAACAGCACGAAGCGCGCCGCTGCCAGGTGTGGCCCGAGCGCGCTGGGCTCGACGAAGGCTCCCGCCTTCACTTCCCAAACCTTGCCGACCAGCGCGTTATCGCGATCGAGCTTCGTCAGCCAAGCTTGGGCGCCGGCTGCAGCGGTCGTTGCCGGCGTCGGTGGCGTCGCGTTCGTATTGACAACCGGCGCGGTGGCAGGTGGTGGAGCCGCACAAGCCAACATGAAAGACGCACTCCAAAGGCTCAAGATGCGCATGCGTCGACTATCACCAAGCACCAAGCCGCCGTCCATGCTCCGGGCTTCGGAATACTCGCATCACGCGCGGTCCGGAATGCCCTCTCGCCTCGCCGGAATGACTTTGCATGCCAAGCGATGCTGCGCGCCACCGGCGACACCAGGTCAACAGCCCGTATTGTTTCGTCAATTTGGTGCCGCCTTTGGCCTCGCCAAAATGGCTTTGCATGCAAAGTCATGCTTACGGCGCGCGAGGCCGCTCCGCGCGCGTATGCGCCTCGGCTCGACGTCTTTCGCTGGGGCGGCTAAGGCTACGGCGATGCGCTTCGAATTCGCTCCGATCTTTGCCCTGTCGCTCGCTTGGGGCTTGGTTTCAGGGTGCACGCCGCCAGCTCAAGAGCCGTCGGTGCTGCCAGCGCCAAGCGCCGTTGAGGCCACCGCGGGGTCGAGCTCGGGCGACACGACCGTAAGTGCACCCACCAGCGGCGGCGGCAGTGCTGGCGCCGAGCCCAAAATGTGCGGCGGCATCGCGGGCATGCGTTGCCCCGACAAGCACTACTGCGCCTACGCGCCGGAAGCGCATTGCGGGGCTGCCGACATGTCCGGCAGCTGCGCCAAAGTGCCCGACGCCTGCATTCAGATGGTCGACGAGGTGTGCGGTTGCGACGACAAGACGTACGGCAACTCGTGCATGGCCGCACAAGCGGGCGTTTCGGTCATCGCCAAAGGCGCTTGTAAGGCGCCCGCGGCCGACACGACGCCTGAAGGCGGGTTGTGCGGCACGCGCGGCGCCTCACGCAATTGCGCACAGGGCCTGTACTGCGCCTACAAGGCCGACTGTGGCGCCACCGACGCGGGCGGCGAATGCCGCAAGAAGCCCAACATGTGCACCAAGATCTACAGGCCCGTGTGCGGCTGTGACGGGAAAACCTACGGCAGTGACTGCACCGCGGCGGCCGCTGGCATGAGCGTCGCGCGTGAAGGCCAGTGTAAGAAGTAGCGGGCGCGCTCCCAAAGGCTGACCCCTCAGCTCAGGGCTCGACGCTCCGTGTCGGCGCCCGAAAGGCGCGCGCCCTCTTGCATCAGCGATGCGATGGCACCGAAGGCTGCGGCCCACGCGGCTTCGAGCTCCGGGGTCCAGTCGTTGGCGGCCACTTCGCCCAGGGTGCGCAGCAGCGCGTCGCCGACCCAGCCGTACATGTCGTCGGTCACGCCATAGTCGACATGCTTGGCGCCCAACGCGTGCAGCGTTCCGGTGAGCCATGGTGCGTCCTCCAAATGATCCAGCACGGCGACCAACGCTTCGGTCAGCATGCGTTCCTGACCCGAACGACGAGCCACCGGAAACATTTGCTGGGTTTGCGGGTAGCGCTCGAACAAGATCTCGTAGAAGCGATGGGTGAGGTTGGGTGCTCGTTCCACCACCACATCAAAACTTTCGCGCAGCAGCTTCACGTCAAGGCTCATATGCTGTCATCCCTTCGGGCGCCCAAGAGCGGGTCACGTCGCAGCCAATGCAGCCGACGTGCCAGCAAACCGCGCAACCGCCGCTAGGCCGCCCAGCGCCATTTCTGGTGACTTGTTGGCCACGCGTCGCATCACCCCGGCCGGAAAGAGTGTGCGCCAAGTGTGCGCCGTGCGTGCGCGCACGGCGCTCGCCAAGGTCGGCCAAGCCCACACTTTGGCCGCGACAAATCGATGGATAGAGTACCTTTGCAGGGGGTTGTCGCGGAAACGGACGGAGCAACAAATGTTGCTCGAGGAAAGCTACGAGCTGGCCTTGTTGCGAGACGCGGATTTTCCGCGACTCTTCTACGACATCTTGTTTCGAAACCATCCGTCTACGCGCGCGCTGTTCAAGAGCAACTCGCTCAACGCGCAGCGCACCATGTTGTCCAAGGCGTTGCTGGCCGCCGTCGACCACTTGGAAGACAGCGTCTGGCTCGAAGAGCAGCTGGCACCGCTCGGCAAGGGCCACGTGGCGTACGGCGTGACCGACGAAATGTACGGCTGGGTCGGCGACGCGTTGATCGCCGCCATTGCCGAAGTTTGTGACGCAGATTGGACGACCGCGCACGACGCGGCCTGGCGCGCCGCCTACCAACGCGTGAGTCAGGTCTTGCGCCTGGGGGCCAGCTGAAGCCCGCGCGCGGCGCTCAGTGGGCCGGTGCTTCGAGCCCGACCTTCTTCAGCAAGCGGTACAGCACGTAGCGGTTGCGCACGTCCTCGAGCCGCTCGTTCAACCCCGGCATGCGCACGCGCAGCGGAAAGCGTGCGGCAAAATCGTGCTTCAAGGCCGAGGTGTCGCGATTGGTTGCCGCGACCAACCGAAAGTCGGAGCGGCGCTGGCTGGCCTCGCCCAAGCGCTGATAATCTCCGTGATCCATCACGCGCAACAGGTGAGCCTGTGCGGCCGCTGAAAGCTCGCCAATTTCGTCCAAGAACAGCGTAGAGCCGTGGGCTTCGCCCAGCAGGCCATTGCGCTCCGCCATGCCTGGATTCGGGTAGTTTTTTGCATTACCGAACAGCTCGGCGTCGACCAGCGTCTCGGGAAGTGTCGCGGCGTTGCGACTCACCATGGTGCGCACGGCGCGCGACGACAGCGCGTGAATCGCCCGCGCCGAGAGCTCCTTGCCCGAGCCGCTCTCACCCAAGATCAGCACGTGCTCGCGCGAGCGTCCGGCAAACGCCAGCGACTCACGCAGCGCCCAAGCGGCCGGGCTTTCACCGACCAAGCCGTGAGCATCCACCTCGCCAAAAGAAAAGTCGGAGCTGGCATGCCGCGCGCGCGCATCTACTGCGCGCTGGGTTACCAGCAGCACCAAGGCGTTGCGCAGTGTTATGGCGTCCCCCGGCTTGATGCGCGCGCTTCGGACCGGCGAGCCGTTCACCGACAGCGGGCAACGCCCGACCGACTCCACGAGTACCGCATCGGCGCTCAGCTCGCTGAAGCGCAGCTGTTGGCGCGCTAGCCGCGACGCTGACAACCACTCGGGCGCGGCCACGTTGCCCCGTGTTGCCGCAAAGCAAAGACGGCCACCTTCACCCGCTTCCGGTTCACCTCTTCCGAGCCAAGCGCCATCGCCCAGCACGGCCGCTTGGCCGACACGCTCGGGTTCCTCGAGCGACCACACGATGACCAAACAAAGCTGCGGCGCTGACGGCGTCGACGAGCGGCGCCGCCAAGGGAGCTCGAAATCGTCGGGCGCTTCAGGTTCTACCAAGCCGCTCGTCACCCCTTACCACGGGTGATACCTGAAAAATAGTTTGCGCACCGAGCGCGCTCATCGTGTTGTCCGCACGTGATCAAGGTTTCCGCGCTCTCCCTCGGCCGTGTGTTCGGTCTGGGTGTCGTAGCTGTTTCAGCGTTCGCTTGTGGCGGCACTGCCTTTAGCGGCAGCGCGCCGGATCCGGACGCGACCGACATGACCGATACCGTCATGGTGCCCAATCACGGCACGAGCACAGGCGGCAAGGCGTCGCCGCCTACAGCCAAGCCAAGCGGGGCGGACGGCGGAGCCGACACCGAGCCACAACCGCAGCCGCCGCGCGGCGGCACCGGCGGCGCCAGCACTACAGGCGGGGGAGGCTCCGCCGGTACCGTACCGCCGGACGACGGCCTGGCGGGCGAGCCGAACATTCCCGACCTGCCGGTTGACCCCAACTGCGCCTCGCCACTGGCCGAGGATTGGACAGCCGCGCTCGACAGCAGCGGCAGCGAATGGAAAACGGAGTTCGGTGACCCGTGGGTCGACGCCGCCAACCATCGCTTGGTCGTGACCTACGACGACGTGGCCAGCCACACCACAGCCTACGAAGGCGGCTATTACGTGTCCGCTGAGGTCACGCTGACGGGTGGCACCGTGTTGACGCCTTATCCGTACGCCAACGAGGGGCCCTTGCCCTCGCTGCGCAGAAACAGCAACGGCACTGGCATCGAGCTGGGCAGCGCCAAGTACGGCAGCACCGAGCATTGGGCCAGCAGCGATTGGAAGGGCTTTTCTGGCGTCACCATCGCTGGCACGACGACGGTCGTGGTGACCACGTACATCAAAGCAACCGCTCAGGCCGTGGCCATGAAAGTGAGCTACGGCGGGCAGCAGTACCGCTCGGGTTGGGTTTCGGGCTTTACGTGGCCGAAGACCAACCTGGGCATCATGCGCTACGTCGGCCAGAACAACTCGAGCGTGTTCGCCGGCGACGCCGTCTACGTCGGCCCGCTGCGTGGCTGCCAAAAGCTCGACGACGACGCGCTCGAGACGCTGTTCCAAAACTGAACGGCGCTCAAGCGTCCATGCGCCGCAGCAGCGCTTCGACTCTCAGCATGTCCGAGAGGCTGCCCGTGCGGTGCGCGTGATCCATAGCGGCGAACAGGTGCGTTTGTTCGAGCAGCAGCCGCTCGGGCGCTCGCTCGAGCAAGCCGACGTAGTGCTCGTAGAAGCGCGCGGGGTCGAAGCTCTTGCGGCGCCGCACGGCGTGACGCACCACGGCGTGCAGGGTGTAGCGACCCGCGACTGGCTCTTGCACCAAGTGCCAGCGCGTCAGCGGCAAGAGCGCGCGCTCGGGCTTGCCACGGACCTTGGCCAAAGCGGCCAACGACGCCACGTCCATGTGGTCACCTTCCACGTGGGACAGTACCAGCAACAAGCGCCGGCTTTCGGCGCTCAGGCGCTGCCAAGCCCATTCGAGCAGCAGCGCCACCTCGGGCAAGTCGTCTTCGTGCTCGACGGCGACGACGCGCGAAACGCCGCCCGCTTCCAGAAAGTCTGCCAGGGCTTTGACGCTGACGGCGCGCGACGCGACCAAGCTGTCGGCGATGTCGAGCGCAAGCGGGTTGAAGCGAAGCTTACGCGTGAGCGCTTTCACTCGCGGAAAGGCGCTTTGCCCCAGCGTGGCGAGCGGCGCCGTGACGGGGAACACGAGCA
>JAYUYU010000521.1:0-5251 GCA_043752365.1 Myxococcales bacterium
CCAAACGCTCGCGCCCCAGCACCAACGCCTGCTGGCCGACAAAGTCGATGTGGCCCAGTGGTTCATCGACTATCTCGAGACGCGGGCGCCGCGCGTCAAGCGCTAGCCCGCCTTTCGCGTCGAGTCAGGAGCCGGTTCATGGTAAGCCAACGCCCCTGAATGGCCGAGATTTCCAGCCAAGAACCGCGGCCCGGAGAAGAGCCGAACGAAGCCGCCCGGGCTCGGCGCGGCGTGCTTGAGCGCGTCGGCATGACCTTGGCGAAAGTGGACGTGAGCGAGCTAGCCATCGTGCTTTCGGTGCTCGCGCTATGCGTGGCCGTGCGGCTCATGCGCTTGCAGCCCATCGAGTTCTACGAGGACGAAGTCTCTCGCTGGCATTTCGTGCGCCAGTGGTTCTACCCGAACGACTTTCATCAAGCGCGCTGGACCCACCACATGGCGCGCTTCGGTGTTAACGTGCCGGTGTTCGTCGTTCAGGCGTTGTTCGGGCGCCACGCGCACGCCTACTACATCTGGCCAGTCACCGCCTTCACGCTGCAGGTGCTGTTCACCTACCTCACGACCAAGCGCCTGGCCGGTCGCGGCGCGGCCGTGCTCGCCGCCATCTTCTTGATCACGTTCACCGGCATGGATCGCGGGGCATCTCAGCTATTGCCCGACGGTATCGGCGCAGCCGCGATGATCCTGGTCGGCTACCTGCTGATCCGTTACCAGGAGGCCCCCGTCGAGCGGCGCATGAGCTGGCTGCTCGGAGCCGCGCTGGCCTTCGTTTGGGCTTACGAAATCAAGGAGTCCAACTTGCTGCTGCTGCCCGGAACGGCGGCCGCCGTCTGGTTGTGCAAGGGGCGCTTCCGGGACGGGGTTTGGTTCTGCGCCGTGCTGTTCGCTGCCATCGCGCTGGAGACGCTCGGCTTTCGAGCGTTGACCCACTACCACAGCAGGTTCGCGATCGTGGAAGAGTCCCACGGTGTCGCCACGACGACCTTCCTGCACCTGTTCGATCGCTTCACGAAGCTCGAGCCGCCCTGGCAAATGCTGGTTTGGATGTGGGTACCCTCAGCGCTGTGGCTGGCCAGCTCCGGCGACAGGCGGCGTTACCTGCTGGCGTTGATCCCGGCGACATTCTTGTTCTTGATCACGTTCCTGGTCAGGGGCGTGAACCCTATCGTGCTGTGGACCCGCTTTTTTTCGCGGTACTTCGAGCCGATGGCGCCGTTCTTCACGGCTGCGGTGGCGCTGTTCGTCGCCCATTGCGTGGCGCGCATGTGGGAGAATTTCGCGCCGGCCAAGCTGAGCACGTGGCAAGGCACGCTGTCGCGTCACGCGGCCGCCGTCAGCGTCGTCGCCTGTGGCGTGGTGGGGCTAGCCGAGTACGCGTCGAACGCGGGCTCCACGGAGGAGCCGGTTTTACACGAGGTCCGGCGCATCTCCAGCATCACCAACGACGCCTACGCCCGCAACCTGCCTATCGTGGAGCGGCGCGCCAAGTCGAGCGAGCGCGACGAAGAGCGACGCACACGGCCGCTCAAGGCAGTCTACGGCATTTTCCTGGACGACCGACGAATCGTGACGTCCGACCTCGCGAAGGACGGCTGGCTACCGAATACGCTGGAGGCGATTCGGCACAGCAAGCGCTATTCGTACTTGCTGCATGACGCGCGGGTCTACGGCCGGGAGCGCGTCGAAAAGTTCGTGGACGACGGCTGCGCCGTCGTTTTGACCGAAGCCAAAGGTCATCTCAACTCTGCCGCCGGTGTGCCCAGCCTGATCGTCGCACAAACCGAGAAGCTACCCGCGCGCTGCAAAGCCCCGCAGGATTGAGTACTTATGAGACTACTTTGCACCGCCAGGCTTCCGTCGCATCAATTGGAGCGTCACTTGCTGCTGCTTCAGCTGCTCGACACTGTGCAGGAAATTGTCGTGGTGCGGCAACAGCCACTGCCCCCGAACCTCTCCAAGGTGAGGAACGTCAACTTCCCGGCCGGCAACACCGCCCTCAGCGCGCTGCGCATGCTGCGCGAGGCGGACCTCGTGCTGCAGCGCGAGCACATCGACTTCACGCTCGGCTTCAATCCCGTGCCCTGGGGCTCGGTCGGCTTCGCTGCCGCCTTGTTGCGCGGCGTGCCAGCGAGCGTGTCGTTCATCGGGCTGGACTTCAAGCGCGCCATGCATCCGCTCGCGGCGCCTGCGCTGCGAATCTTGAACCGCGCTCGACTCGTCACCGTCACCGGGGAGCGCATGCGGTCCGGCTTGATCGCTCGAGGCGTCCACGCCGAAAAGATCCGGATCTTGCCGCACGCCGTGGACACCGAGCGATTTCGGCCTGGCGAGCAAGAGCCGGATTTCGACGTGATTTCGGTGGGCCACCTAATCGAACGCAAGCGCATGGACGTGCTCGTGGACGCGATCGCGGAGCTGAAGGCCCGAGGCCTGCATGTTCGCACTTGCATCCTGGGAGAGGGTCCGGAGCGGCCGGCGCTGGAGGCACAAATCAAAGCCCGCGGCGTAGCCGGTTTAGTGACCTTGCTCGGCTTCCGCAACGATGTCGAGGCCATGCTGCGGCGCGCGCGTGTCTTCGCCTTGGCCTCCAGCTGGGAGGGCGTGCCGTTCGCCCTGATCGAAGCGCTGTGCAGCGGGCTCGTCCCGATTGTGACCGACGTCGGCACCATCGCAGATTGGGTCGAGCACGAAAGAAACGGCCACATCGTCCCCGTCGGTGACGCGCGAGCGCTCAGCAGCAGTATTGAGCGCTTGCTGCGCGACCCAAGTCACTATCAAGAGCTTCGACAGCGAGCACTACAAGCGCGAAGCTCGCTATCTTTGGAGGCAGGCGTCGCCTTTTGGCGCGACGCCTTGCGGACGGGCCAATGAAGAACGAAGCCAGCTGGCAAGCGAGCAAGTTCAGTTACGCAAACGGCAAGATGTCCGTCGGTCCAGGGGCATCGCCAGCCTCCTGGGGTCTGACTCGCCTGGTCGCCGGCGCCTACGAGCAGCAGCTGAAGCTCCACGCGCGCGGCCGCCTAGTCGACCTCGGCTGCGGCACCGTGCCGCTCTATGCCGCTTATCGCCCGCTCGTCAGCGAGATCACCTGCGTGGACTGGAGTGGCAGCGCAGGCAGCGCACAGCACCTGGACGTGGCCCACGACCTGAACCAGCCACTGCCGCTCGCGGACGCTCGCTATGACACGGCCATCCTGTCGGACGTGCTGGAGCACATTCGAAAGCCAGAAGCCCTGCTGGCTGAAGTGCAGCGCATCCTCGCTCCCGGCGGCAAGCTCCTACTCAACGTGCCGTTCTTCTACTGGCTCCACGAGCAGCCGCACGACTACTTCCGCTACTCGGAGCACGCACTCCGCTCGTTCATCGAGCAGTGCGGCTTGCGGCTGCTTTCGCTGGAAGGGCTGGGCGGCGCGCCCGAGGTGCTGGCGGACGTCGTCGGTAAGCACGTCGGTCAAGTGCCCCTGGTCGGCAGCTTCGCCGCCAGGTTGCTGCAACGGGGCACGTGGGCGCTCGGCAACGCGGCGCCCCTGAAGCGAGCGCTCGCGCCGTCGCGCCAGCGCTTCCCGATGGCCTATTTCTTGGTCGCCGAAAAGCGCTGAGCCGGCTCCGCCAGCTCAGCGCCTTCGCGTTGTAGCGCGCGCCGGTCACCAAAGAGCGCGCTCGCCCCGCCGGACAGTGCTCCCAGCAGCACGACCATCGCCGAGCCCACCGCACGCAGCAGCAGCGAGACCGCCAGCCCCTGCTCGACCGTGCGGGCGGAGCCGTGCGCGAGCGCGCCGAACGCCAGCTCGGTGATGCCCAAGTTGCCGGGGGTGATGACGACCTGGCTCGTCAACTTCACGAGAATTTGGAACAGCAGCAGGCCCGACACCGGAATCGGGGCGCCGACCGAATGAAACGCTAGCCACAGCGTCGCGGTCTGACCAATGGTCACCACGACGTTCAGCGAAAAGAAGCGCAGCATGAGCCCGGGCGAGCTGGCGGCGGCGCTGGCCGTGCGGAGCAGCGTGGTGAGCCGCGCTTGCGTGCGACCGATGAAGCCGGAGCGGGACGGCAAGCGCTCGAAGACGAACGCCGCCGCGATTGGCCCGAAGAAAATCGTGAACAGACCGAGCGAGAGCAAAAGCTCCGCGGACATGCCGCCGAAGCGCAAATGTGGGTCAAGCTGCGAAATGGCCAGGATGGCGATCAAAATGCCGCCGACCATGTCCAACCAAACGAACGAGATCAGCCCCGTTGCCCAGGTCGAGTACGAGATGCCGTAGTCCCGCTTCAAGGTGACGCCGCGATAGACGTTGCCCAGCTGCGGCACGAACAGATTGAGCATCTGCCCCACCGATGTCAGCCGAAACCAGGCTGCGAACCCGACGCGAGGGGCGCCCATGTGATTCAAGACTTGCGCAAACCTGAGCGACATCAGCGCCTGGTTCAGCACGACCAGCGCGCACATACCAGCCAGCGTTTGCGGCCCGGCCGCCCAGATGCGCCGCAGCGGCTCCGGATCGCTCACCAGTTGCCTTGCGACCACAGCCATCGCCAGGACCACGATCAGCCAGCGCAGCCAGCGCTTGATACCGGGCGGAAGCTTCATGGTCGCAAGGTCCCTGGCGTTGCATAGCCGAAATGGCTACCAAATCCTACAGTTGCCTGGCAAGGCCCACGGAGAGCACGCGGAGAGCAGCTGCGGTGGACGACGCCCAGGAACTGAGGCATCTTGCCGATTGCGTGAGTGGCCCTCGGCAAGAAGCGCAGCAAATTTCCGCGCAAGCTCGTGATCTTGCTCTGATAGGCGCGGGTGATTGGGGCAAGAACCTGGCGCGCTGTTTCGACGCGCTCGGTGCGCTGCGTGCAATCGTGGTGCCGTCTGAGCATGAAGCCGAGCCGTTGCGCAGCGCCTTCAGCCAAGCCGTGCTCACCACTTCGGTCGCGGACGTGCTCGCCGACCCTGCGGTACGCAAAGTTGCAATCGCGACGCCGTCCGCCACCCACTTCGAACTGGCGCAGGCGGCGCTGAGCGCGGGCAAAGACGTGTTCGTCGAAAAACCGCTGTGCTTACGCTCTTCGCACGCCAAAGTTCTCAGCGACTTGGCCGAGGCAGCGGGCCGGACGCTGATGGTCGGGCACCTGCTGCAGTACCACCCGTGCGTCGTGCGGCTACGCGCCCTGGTGGCGGCCGGGGCGCTCGGTCGCTTGCTGACCATCACCTCGAATCGACTCAACCTCGGCAAGTTCCGCACCGACGAAAACGCGC
>JAYUYU010000522.1:0-12729 GCA_043752365.1 Myxococcales bacterium
CTCCATTTGTTCGATTTTTCCGGCCATGCGGTCGAAGGTCTCGAACGCGCTGGCGTTGCGCAGCCCGCCCATCGTTTCTTGGATGGCCTTCTGCGCTTCAGCGCGCTTCTTGCGCGCGATGAGCAGGTTCTTCTTGCGCTTGGCTTCCTCGATTTTCGAGTTCAGTGCGCGCAGGGCAAGCTTGAGTTGATCGACGGAAGCTTTCTGCTTTTGCCACTGATCTTTGAACTGTTCGCCGGTCGACTCGTGCTCTTTCTTGCGGGCGAGCGCTTCTTTGGCCAAGTCGTCGTTGCCGGCCTTGACCGCCAGGATGGCGCGCTTTTCCCAACCGGCGGCGCTTTCCAGCTCCTGTTGGGTCTGTTTCTCGAGTCGCTTTTCGTCGGCGATCGACAACGCCACCATTTTCTTGGCTTCGCCGAGCTGAGTGGTCATGTCCTCGACGATTTGATTCAGCATCCGCTCCGGGTCTTCGGAACGGCTGATCAGGTCGTTGAGGTTGGACTTGATGAGGGTGGCGAGACGTTGAAAAAATCCCATGACTGTTGCTCGCTATTCAGGAGGCGGATTGAACCATGGCGTGCAGCGCCGGTACGTGCTCGCCCAGCGCGACGTCGATGTCGGCCAGCACGGCTTCGAGCTCGTTCAGGTCGAGGCTCTCGAGCTCGAGGGCCGCGGCTAGGACGATTTGCCCGTTCTCGAGGGCGAACGCGGCGTGCATCAGCGCGCTCGCATTCAGCTCCAGCAGCCGTTTGTAAATCGGCGCAGCAGCAACGTCGTCCTTGGGCGCATCGCCAATTGCGACCTGCACCACCAGCACCGGCGGCACGAGCAAGAGGGCAGCAGGTGGCTGATGGGCGCCGAGCGACAGCACGAAGGTACCGTCCGGATGTCGCTCGTAGCGTCGCCCGAGGCGACCAAGCTGTGCTTCGAGATCGTCACTGGTACGGATCATTGCGGTAAGGGTAGTGCGGCCCCTTGGAAGTCACAATCGTTTACGAGACACGGCTGTTTCGTGGTTTGTCGGGGCCCCAACCCCGGCTGTTCCGTGGTCTGTCGGGGCCCCAACCCCGACAGGCTCAAGACACGCGACGAATGGGTGCCCCGTCACGATTTCTGCGCACGTTGACCAGCTCGTCGGGCGGGGGCGCCTCGGGCTGGATGGTCACGTGCTCGAGCCGGAACTCGTCTTTCAAGCGCTCCGCGACACTTTTACAAACTTCTGTGCCGTGCGCGCCCCGGGCCAGGGTCACGTGCGCGGTCAGGGCGTCGAGCTCCTCGGAAATGCGCCAAACGTGGAGGTCGTGCAGAGAAGCCACGCCGGGCGTAGCGGCAATGGCGCGCTCGACCGCGGCCACGTCGAGATTCGGCGGCGCCGACTCGAGCAAAATGCCGGTCGTTTCGCGCAGCACGCGATAGCCACCGAGCAACACCAACCCGGCGATCACCAGTGAAAGTGCTGGATCGAGCATTTGCGCGCCGAACCAGATTGCGCCCACCGCTGCGATGATCGCCGCCACCGAGCCGAGCGCGTCGGACAGCACGTGCAAGAGGGCCGTGCGCACGTTGATGTTCCCCTTGCCTCCGCGCATCAAGATCAGCGCGCTCAGCAGGTTGACCAACAGCCCGGCGATGGCCGTAAACAGCATCGGGCGGCCGTGAATTTGCACGGGGTAGATGAAGCGCTCGACGGCCTCGCGCATGATCAAGAGCGCAATGCCGAACAGCACGATGCCGTTCACGAAGGCGGCCAACACCTCGGCGCGTTTCAGGCCGTAGGTGCGCAGCTCGGTGCGCGGCCGGTCGGCGACCCGCTGCGCGATTAGCGCCAGCACCAGCGCGCCGCTGTCGCCCAGCATGTGGCCGGCGTCGGCCAAAAGCGCCAAGCTGCCGCTGAGCCAGCCGACCACCGCTTCGACACCCATGAAGCCCAGCGTCAGTGCGAGCGCCAAACTGAGCTGCGTGCGCGCGCTGCCTCGGCCACCGTGAGCATGACCGCCGTGGCCGTGGCCGTGCCCCCTCGACGCAGGCGCCGGCTTGGCCTCAGCGAGCGCGTGACCGCCGTGCCCATGCGCGTGCCCGTGGGCGGGAGCGTCGCGCGAGGAGTCTGAAGGCGGCACCGGCGAATGAAAGCTCAGCTTTCCCCGCCCGCCAAGGCCATGTCCAAAGAGCGCTCTGGAATGCGAAAATGTCGGGCAAACGCCGACCCAAGCCGCGCGAAGCGCGCCCGCCGCAGCCCCGATTGCACTCAGGAGATTCTTAAGTACACTCGGCCATGTTTGACCGTAATCTTCGCGAGTGCCTGACGTTCGACGACGTCATGCTCGTGCCCGCGTACAGTGAGGTCCTTCCGGCGGAAGCCGACGTGCGGTCGCGCTTCACGCGCACCATCGACTTGAACATTCCGATCGTGAGCGCTGCAATGGACTCGGTCACCGAGGCGCGCTCCGCCATCACCATGGCTCGCCAAGGCGGCATCGGCATCATTCACAAGAACCTCGGCATCGCCGATCAAGCTCACGAGGTCGATCGGGTGAAGCGCGCCGAAAGCGGCATCATCATCAATCCCGTCACGGCGCGGCCGTCGCAGTCGCTGCGCGAAGCCTTGGGCATCATGCGCTCGAACGAGGTCTCGGGCGTGCCGGTGGTAGAGGGCACGACCGCCGTCGGCATCCTCACCTCGCGCGACATTCGCTTCGAAAAGAACCTAGATCAGCCGGTCAGCGCACTCATGACGACGGAGCTGGTCACGGTCTCGCCGGGCTGTAGCCCGGACGAAGCGCGGCAGCTGCTGCACAAGCACCGCATCGAAAAGCTGCTGGTAGTCGAGGACGGCAAGCTCGTCGGTCTCATCACCATCAAGGACTTGCTGCAGGCCGAGCGCAACCCGCTGGCCAACAAGGACGACCGCGGTCGTTTGCGCGTGGGCGCAGCGCTTGGGCCCGGCTCCGAGCGCGAGCAGCGCGCTGAAGCCTTGCTCGAGGTAGGCGTCGACGTGCTCGTCATCGACACCGCGCACGGTCACCACAAGGGCGTGGTCGACGCGGTACGCGACACGAAGAAGCGCTACCCCAACGTGCAGGTCGTGGGCGGCAACATCGCGACGGCTGAAGCCGCGCAGGCGCTGATCGACGCTGGCGCCGACGCCATCAAGGTCGGCATCGGCCCGGGCAGCATTTGCACGACGCGCATCGTGGCCGGCATTGGCGTGCCGCAAATTACCGCCATCGCCGACTGCGTCGAAGTGGCTGATCGCCACGGCGTGCCGGTGATTGCCGACGGCGGCATCAAGTACTCGGGGGAAGTCACCAAAGCGCTGGCCGCTGGTGCTTCTTGCGTAATGATTGGCTCGCTGTTCGCCGGCACCGACGAAGCTCCGGGTGAGCTCGTGCTGTTTCAGGGCCGCAGCTACAAGGTGTACCGCGGCATGGGCTCTTTGGGCGCCATGAAGAAGGGCAGCCGCGATCGCTACGGCCAGGGCGGCACCGCCGACGAAAAGCTCGTCCCCGAGGGCATCGAAGGTCGCGTACCGCACCGCGGCTCGCTCGCCAGCATCTTGTCGCAGCTCGTGGGCGGCCTGCGCGCCGGCATGGGCTACACCGGCTGCCGCACCATCGCCGACCTGCGCAAAGACGCAAAATTCATCCGCATCAGCTCCGCCGGTCTCCGTGAAAGCCACGTCCACGACGTGATCATCACCGAGGAAGCTCCGAACTACCGGGTGTAAGTTTGGTTTGGTTTTCACCTAGGCGGCCCAAGCGCCCCGCAACGCTCGGGTAAGGGCGATCCAGCTCGCGCGCAAGCGCGCTCGCGGCCGACATCACGACACCGCACGGGGGCTACGAAGCCGGGCGCAAGTACGGTCTTAACGGCTTCGCCCTATCGTGACGCATGCGACGAACCAATGCAGCGCCCAACCTGCTCGCTCGCACGACTCCCGATCTCCCGATCTCCCTGTGAAAAAATCTCGAGCGCCCCAGTTCGCTACGGCTCTAAATCGAAGTCGTAACCGACGCCCAAGCCGGCGGAAACGGTCGTCGCGGTGCCGAGGCCTTGGGCGCAGTCTTCGATGAGGTCGCCGCTTAGGCGGCGCCCGGTGCCGTTGATGCGCGCGGTGACGCCCCAGCGCGGTGACAGCATCAAGCGCGCGCCCACGCCGCCACCAATTTGGAAAGCTGGCGCGTCGGCGGCGCCGCACACGTAGGCGCTTGCTGGCAAAAGCGCGCCGTTGCTGGCCGTGCCGTTCGCCGATACCCCCTGAATGCCCAAACCAACCTGCAAGCCGACGAACACGTCGAGCAGCTCGGTGCGTTTTGGATACGCACGCAGCCCCAGCATGGCCGAGGAAACCGTGTAGTCGGTGCTGACGCTGTCCAGGCCGTTGAAAGCCGTGCCCCGCCCCAATGACGACCGTTCAATCTCGAGCCCGGCCGCCAGCTCGGGCTTCAGATCCAGGTACAGCGAGAGCCCGAGCTCGGCGCCAACGTTGCTTTCTTGGTCGAAGCCGGCGCCACTGTCGGGCCGCCACAGAAACCCGAGCCTACCCTCCAGGGTGAGAGGAGCACGAGCACGTTGCCACGAAGGCGATGTTGGCGTGGCCTGGGGCTTTTGCACCACCACCGTGCCCGCGGCGTCGAGCGGCAGCCCTACCGGCGCGGGTTCCGGGTCCGGAACAGTCGTGGGCGGCGGCGCTGGCTCGGGCGCCGCAGGCGGTGCGACCGGTTCGACCACGACGGGTGGCGCAGGCGCTGTTGGCGGCGGCGGCTCTGCTTCGGGTGCCGGCTCCGACACTACCGGCGCGGGCTCCGCGGCCGGAGCAACCGGCAGCTGCGCGAGCGCGCTCTTGGCGGAGCTAAGCAGCACGAGCACAAGCCCAAGCCGAGACAGGCGCATGCCCGCGACTATCCTCCGGATCTGCCCTCGCAAGCAATCCGGCCGGCGGCCTCACGCGCTCCGAAAAAGGCGTCGAAAAGTGGCCGATCTCTCGTTGACAGACCCCACCTCGGCCGCCATAGTCCGCCGCGGAGAGATGTCCGAGTGGCCGAAGGTGCCTGATTCGAAATCAGGTGTACCCGTAAGGGTACCGAGGGTTCGAATCCCTCTCTCTCCGCTGGGTGGCTACCCTCACCCGCCGCGCCTCGCGCGCCGACGGGCCCACCGACACGACGAAAAAAACCTTCGCTCTGCACCTCGACTTCAAGCGGTCGCCGTGCGAAGCGACACCCCGCGGCGGTGCCACTCGGTTCGCCGCGGCCTGGAGAGGTGACCGAGTGGCCGAAGGTGCATGATTGGAAATCATGTGTACGGGAAACTGTACCGAGGGTTCGAATCCCTCCCTCTCCGCAACGCAGCGTGCTTTCACAGGAAGCACGCTGTTTCTTTTTTCTGCTCGGGGCCGGCCGAAGCTCACCAGAGCCTGGGTTGTGGCAACCAATGGCAATGACTTGGCAACGGTTTGCATGCCCAGCGCCCGGCCGATCTCCGGCGTCGCGCGCGGCTCCCCTGTCGCGTGAACCCGAGGCAGGGGTTTACGGCCCGTTTGGGTTCGCCTCCTGGCAAGGCTAGCCCGAGCAGTGCTTTAATTAGCCGAATGCGGCCGGTCGAGGGCGACAACCACCTGATTTCGCAGCGGGACGGACTGGCCATTTGCCAAGTTTGGACGCGCCCCGACTCGAGCGCCTGAGGAGGGAGCCAAGAACGCCGGTCAAATGGTCGACTACCTGACTGACGTGGTCCTACGAGTCGGGACCACTTATCGCGGCCTGATCTTCGACGTCCGGCGTGGCCCGACCGTCTTTGGCCCGATGACGCGCTCAGTGCTGGCCGGACTACTCGCCACCAGCGTCGCGCGCAAAGTGCGCGTCGCCATCCTGACAAGTGAATCGGCGACGCAAGTCCTGCAGTTTCGCAGCCTGTGCGCGCTGGCGCCGACCATGACGCAGGTCTTCGCCAACGAGCCAAGCGCCGTGCAATGGCTAGCAGTTGCACAGCGGCGCGGGACGTGATTGCCTGGAACCGTTACCTTAGCGTGAGGGAGACCAGGGTGAAAATCAAGCTAGCGATCATTGGAGCGGCCTGGGTGTTATGCCTTACAGCTTGCTCGGGCGACACGCAGCAGTCGCCTGCCAGCGGCGGGGCGACGGGCTCGGCAGGCACCGCGGGCTCGGCCAACGCGGGCAAGGGCGGGCAAAGCAGTGGTGGGTCGTCGCATGCCGGTGCGTCCACGGTCGGCCCCAATACGCCGCTCGACGACTTTCCGCACGTCTACGCCGACAGCGTCTGCCAGCTGCTAATCCGCTGCTATGCGGCGGCGGCCACGGCAATTTCGCCCGATTGCACTAGCTTCTTCGATCGGCTGTTCCGCGAGCAGAGCTTCCCACACATCGTCACTGCCGTCGCTGAAGGACGCGTCCAGTACCACCCCGAAGCCGTGCCTCAATGCCTCGACGAGGTCGGCACGGGCAGCTGCGACATAGCCGTGCTGCAGTTTTGCCCGCGCGTGTTCGTCGGCACCAAGAACACGGGTGAAGCCTGTACCGTGGACGTCGAGTGCGTCGATCAGCAATGCGCCGTCAACGGCGCATGCCCGGGCGCCTGCGCGCCTGCCGCCGCGCTCGGCGCCACTTGCACGAACGAGAATCAATGCCAGCCAGAGCTCGCCTGCCGAGCCGACGACGCTGGCAACATGAAGTGCGTGAACACAGCCAAGCTTGGCGAGCCCTGCAGCGAGACCGTGCGCTGCCGCGGGTATACGACCTGCTCGGGCCTCGATACGGACATCGCGGACGACACTGGCGTTTGTGCCAATCGTGCCGACCTCGACACCACCAAGCTCGACGGGCCCTGCAATTTGGTCAACGGCCCGTTCTGCGAGCCGGGCTTGGTCTGCACGACGCGTGTCGAGGCCGGCATCACGGTCGGCAGCTGTCGTCCTAAAGTGCCTTCCGGTAGCGCTTGCACCTTCTCTTCGCCCGACGCTTGCCCCGACGGCGAGTACTGCCACATCACCAGTGAAGTCGGCGTCAAGCCAGCGACCGGCAGCTGTACGCCGGAGCCCGGCGTGGGCGAAGAATGTCGCTACGGCGCCTTCTACAGTGCGCCCTGCGGCGCAGATCAGTTCTGCAACTTCGACACGAAGCTGTGCGCCGAGAGTAAACACATCGACGAAGCCTGCAGCATCGATGACGAGTGTTACAGCAACCACTGCAGCGCCGCCGGCAAGTGCGTCACGTTGTTGGAATGCGAGGAGAGCGCCGAACCGTAGCGGTTCTGCGCTACCAGTCTCCCAGTCTGATCGCGATGCGCGCCATCGCCGCAGGCTGTGCAAAGCGGTTTCGCCTGGGTCTGGGCTTCGACGATTTGGAAAAAGAGTCCCCGAGCCCCTTCTTCCGCTGACGACATAGCCGCGACTCGCCCCAGCGAAGCCGCGTGGCCTCAGGAGAGGTGACCGAGTGGCCGAAGGTGCATGACTGGAAATCACGTGCACGGGTAACCGTACCGAGGGTTCGAATCCCTCCCTCTCCGCTGATGCCCCAACTCGCAGGTGCTCGGCCCGCGTGTGCGGGCCTCCGCGCCTGCGGTCTTCCCCAAAGCCGTGCTCGCCTTCGGCTGCGCGCGGCAGGGGAAGACAAGTGCATGCTGCAACGGATGCGGTTTCACGCCTCGCGCACCAGCGCTAGGGCGCTCAGGTGGCCACCCAGAGCTCGTCTAATTCGCCAGTTCCCTGGGGGGCGATTGCAGTCGCGAATTGGTCCGCGTTGGGGACGGTTTGGCGGATGGGCCGCGCCGCGGGAAGGCGCTTTCCGTCGACCCAAACGCCGACAACGCGATCGGTCCGAACTCTGCTTCGAACGACGTCTTGAGCTCTTGGGTCGTGAGCATGCGCCCGGCGTTGACGTCCGCAAGTCCTTCGCCAATCGCCGCTATGAGCGACGGTGTTCACGCAGGGCGGCAAACTCGGTTGCGCCGATGAGCACGGCCGCGGGCGCGCCTCCTTGCAGAACAACGACAGCATCGCCAAACGGCCCGTGAGCGGTGCGTTCGGTAGCTCGGCCCGCCCACGAATTTCAGGCGACGCGGAGTGATCTGAGCCTCACGCGTGACGCCGGTGCTCGCTCAACTTCTTGGGCACGCGGTTAAGCAGTCAGAAACCAGGGTGGCTGGGGGGGCGAAGTGCCCACCCTGCGGGCTCTTGACACTCCGTCGTGCGCCGCAATACTTCTTTCCTGGGTCCGCTTCTAAAATGCGCAACATAGGAACCGGGAACGAAGTGCATTGCGTGAGCCGCGTTGTCGGGACACTGCTCGTTCTCTGTCAGGACAACGAAAGCCCGTCGGATGACGAGTGGAATGACGTACTGCAGAAGTTGGCGACCATTAGGGCGACCGGTGAGGGAGGAAAAGTGCTCGTCATTACTCAGGGAGGCGGGCCGAATGTCCAACAGCGGAAACGGCTCGAGCAAACGCTCGGCGGCTTGTCGGTCCCTGTCGCCGTAGTCTCGGATAGTTTGAAGCTACGGTTCATCTCCGCGGCCGTCACCCTTTTCAATTCCAGTCACCGCGCTTTCTCGCGCTCAGAGTTGCAAGATGCCTACAAGCATTTGCACCTCGCGTCGCACGAAATCAGAAGGGCCGAAGTTGCTGTGAAGGAACTGCTTGCCGCCCTCCAAGGCGCTGGCGATACCGAGGCGAAGCGCTAAGGCACCGCTCGGCGCATCGCTGCGCCACGGATGGTGGCGGCGAGAGTCCTCGGCTCAGGCGGAAGGGACGCGCGAGCTGGAGTCACGGACCACGAGCTCGGGTGATAGCTTGACGTCGACCAGCGCGCGGCGGGCGCTTGGAGTCCTGACGAGGTTGACTGCTGCCTGCACGGCAGTCTCCCCGATCGCGACGCGGGGTTGACGGACGGTGGTGAGGCGGGGCGTCAAAAACGAGCTGAACGAAAGATCGTCGTGGCCGGCGACCAGCACGTCGCGACCCGGCACGAGCCCGGCGTCTCGCAACGCGTTCATAGCGCCCAGGGCAATTGCATCGGTAGCGCAGGCCAGAGCCTCGAAGCGACGCTCTGCGCCGCTATTTTGCAGAAAAGATTGGATCGAGTCGTAACCGAGCTGCTCCGTATCGCCGCCCTCCACGTTCGCGCTCGTGGGCAAGACGAGGGCTGGCCTGCGCGCTCGCTTCATGGTTTCCCGGTAGCCCTGCAGGCGTGCGGCGATCGCCGTATTCTCGAGCGGCTCACTGCTGCCCAGGTAAGCCACGCGCGGGGCGTGCTCGAGCAGGTGCTGTGTCACCAGGCATGCGCCGGCGTAGTGATCCGTGGCCACCAGATGACAAGCAGGCAGCGTGGCATGATCGATGAACACGACCGGCAGC
The DNA here is from genome assembly GCA_043752365.1 of Myxococcales bacterium. Taxonomy (GTDB): domain Bacteria; phylum Myxococcota_A; class Polyangia; order Polyangiales; family Polyangiaceae; genus PMG-095. Next base: position 9,369 of record JAYUYU010000522.1, read on the forward strand.
TTTCGAGAAAGCTGCTTCCAAAAACGCGCGTTCTCTTGCGAGGGCACGGGCGAGACGATTAGCGACGTGACCTTCAATCCCAAGAAACCGTCGACCACGCGCCGTTCTTGCTCGGCGTTGGAGTACGAGCAACGATAGGTCAGATCGAAACCAAGCTCCGTGGCAGTGCGCTCGGCAGTCTCGATGATTCGGCCGTAGAACGGATCGGTGATGGAAGTGACGATCAGCCCCATCAGGCGCGACCCGCCGCGCGCCAACGTCGCCGCGTGTTGATTGGGGACGAAGTTGAGCTTCCTACAAGCCTCCAGGACGCGCGCGCGCGTCTTCGGGCGAACGCCGTGACCGTTGAGCACCTTGGAGACGGTCACGCGCGAGAGCCCGCTCAGCTCTGCGACGTCCGCCATGGTGGGCATGAGCCCAGTATAGGCGCTGAGACTCACGCCTCCACAACCCCGCTCATCGCCTGCATCAGCCGCGCTTTGTCGACCTCGCCGCGCTGAAAGCTGCGCACCAACCTGCCGCCGTACACGACGACAATGCGGTCGCACAGCGCCAGCGTTTCGTCGAGCTCTGACGACGAGAACAAGAGTCCGAGACCCTGCCGCGCCAGGCGATCGCACAAGCCATGAATCTCTCGTTTGGCACCGACGTCGATGCCCCGGGTTGGATCGTCGAGCAAGAGCAGCTTCGGGTCGGTCGCGAGCCACCTACCCAGCAGCACCTTTTGCTGATTGCCTCCGCTCAGTTCCCCGACAAGCGCCTCCGTGCTGGACGCTACGACGCCCAGGCGCTCGATCATCTCGAGGCTGACGCGCTCGGTCGCTTCGGCGTCGATCAGCCCAAAGCGGGTGCGCAGGCGATCCACGACCAAGAGGGCCGCGTTCTTTTTCAGGGTCTCTCTCAGCATGAGGCCGTCGTCGCGGCGGCTAGCGGGGATCAGCGCTGCCCCCGCCTGCATGGCGTCGGCGGGTGCGCGCAAACGGCGAACCTTGCCCTGGTACTCGATGCGCCCGCTGCTCGCGCGCTCGAGCCCGAACAACAGTCGAAATAGCCGCTCGACACCTGAGCCCTCCAACCCAGCCAAGCCGACGATCTCGCCTTGGCGCACACTGAGATCGACCGGGCCGAAATCCGGCCCGCAGCACAGACCGACCGCGCGCATCGCGAGCTTACTGTCCGCCGGAGGTTGCGGGCGGCTCGGCAACGCCTGCTGAGCCGTCCGGCCCAACATTTTGGCGATGACTTGGCCAGGCTCGGTCTCGGCGGTGACCAACGTGCCCTGATAGCGCCCGTCACGCAGCACGCTGATTCGATCGCTGAGCGCGAACACGTCTTCCAGACGCTGCGACACGTACAGCACGGTGACGCCCTCCGCAGAGAGCCTTTGGATTAGCTCGAACAAGCGCAAGGATTCCTGATCGGTGAGCGCCGAATTCGGCTCATCGAAGATCACCAGCTCGGAGCGACCCAAAAACGCCCGTGCGATCTCGACCAATTGCCGCTCGCCCATCGACAGTGAGGACACCGTGGCGGCCGGTGATACCGACAAGCCCACCCGCGCCAGCGCCACGCCGGCGAGCGCTTCCATTTTGCGCCGCTCGAGCAGGCCGCGCTTCACGAGCTCACGATTCAAGAACAAATTTTCGGTGATTGAGCGGTGCGGGAACAGGTTCAGCTCTTGAAAAACCGTACTGATGCCGCGTTTTTGGGCGTCGAGTGGTCCTGTGGGTCGAAACGGCTGCCCGCTCAAAAGAATGCGCCCCTCGTTCGGCTGCTCCACGCCAGCCAGCAGGTTCATCAGCGACGACTTGCCGGCACCATTGCCGCCGACGATAGCGTGCACCTCCGCGCGTTCTACGCTGAAGCTCACGCCGTCGAGCGCCGTGACCCCGCCGAAGCGTTTGCTCACGGACTCGAGCACAACCAGCTCCTGCATGCTCAGCGCTCGGCGGGCAGCGGCTTGGCTAGCGACGCTAGATCCGCGAATTGCGCCTTCAAGCGTGCGGCGTAACTCGTGCGGCCCACCCCGCGATCGACCTCGCGCGCGTAAACCTCACCGACATTTTGCGGCGTGACGACCTCGGTGCCGACGTCGACCCAACCTTTCGGCAGCGGTTGCTTGCTCTTCAAATGCTCGACCAAAGCCCGCACCGGCAAATAGCCCTGCAAGTAGGGATTTTGCCCGAGCAAGAGATCGGCCTTGCCAGTCTTGAGCGCATCCAGCGACTCCTGGTTGAGGTCGTAGCCAGCCACGAGCCAGGCCGTCTTGCCGCGAGCTTTGAGCTTGGCCAGGTTCGGCACGTCCATCGAGCACAGCCCCACGAACGCCACCGCGTCCGGATTCGCGCCCGTCAGGCTCTCCCAGGCGGCGTAGTTCGTGGTGTTCGGCACCGTGACGTCGCGCGGCTGGCTCACCTCGAGCTTGGTTTGGCTGAGGCCTTTTGCGAGGCCGTCGTAGCGGGCGGTGAGCACCGAGAGGCCGGGATGGCAGATCCCCACGACCACCTTGCCGGGCTGCTGGGCGCGCGCTCCCAGCGACTTGGCCAGCGACTCCGCCAGCAGCACCCCGCTCTGATATTCGTCCTGGCCAAACCAGGCCGGAGCTTCCGACTGCGCGCTCGTGATGTTGGCCGTCAGCACAGGGACGCCCGCCTTCATCGCGCGACGGATCGGGCTCACCCACACCTCACCCGGTGCGGGCACCACGACCAGACCATCCAGCCTTCGCTGCACCATGCCCTCGAAAATCGCAATCGCGTCCTGAGCGGACGAGCCGGCTGGACCCTGCACGTCCACGTCGGCGCCCAGCGCCTGCCCGGCGTCCTCGGCGCCGCGTTTGATGCTTTCGGTGAAGTCGTTGAGCACGTGCAGCACGTAGCCCAGCTTGGGCCGTGCGCCCGCGGCGGCGCTGCTCGCCGGCGCCTCGCTGCCGGTTGCAGCAGTAGTCTCACTCTTTTTACAGCCCGCCGCGAGCAGCAGCAACACGACCGAGAATCCGAGCTTCGAGCCCTTCATGATGGACTACCTTTCTTACGAAACAGCGTGCTGACCAAGACGGCGGCAATGATGATCACACCGGTGACCGTCATGCCCCAGTAGGCGGACATACCCAGATGCACGAGGCCGTTCTTGATCACCGCGATGATCAAAGCGCCCAGCACGGCCCCCAGCACGGAGCCCGAGCCACCGGTGAGCGCGGTGCCTCCGATGACCGCGGAGGCGATCACGAGCAGCTCCGAACCGAGCCCCACGTTGGGATCTGCAGCTTCGAGGAAAGTGAGCGCCGTGATGCCGGCGATACCGGCGATCGTGCCCATCAAGGTCATGGCGATGATTCGATAGCGGGCAATCGGGATACCGC
>JAYUYU010000523.1:0-5236 GCA_043752365.1 Myxococcales bacterium
TAGGAACTTGCCCGAGTAGAACTGGACGCCCGGCTGGTCGGCTTCCACCGTCAGCACGCGACCCGACTTCGGGTCTTTCACGCGCGCCGCGGGGCGCAGCTCGTTCAAGTCGCCATTGACGACCCAGTTGTCGTCGTAGCCAATCGGCTTGCCCCCGACCGCCTCCAGGTCTTTGCCAATCGTCTTCGCCTTGGTGAAGTCGTAGGGCGTGCCTTTCACCGTTTTGACGGCGCCGTCCGGCACCGGATCACCATCCGCGACGGGCGCGCTGGGCGTGTACTGGTCGGCGAACAAGGTCAGCTCGTGGTCTTTGATGGAGCCAGAGCCGTGCCCGCCAAGGTTCCAATACGTGTGGTGCGCCATGTTCACGATGGTCGGCTCGTCCGTCGTCGCTTCCATCGTGACCACGAACTCATTCTTGTTGTTGAGCGCGTACACGACGCTGGCCTGTACGGTGCCTGGAAAGCCCTCTTCGCCGTCCTTCGAGGTGTACTTGAAGTGAATTTCAGGGCCGTCGGGCGTGTCGGTCGTTTGGGCATCCCAAATTACTTTGTCCCAACCCTGCTTGCCGCCGTGCAGGCTGTGCGGGCCGTTGTTCGCCGCAAGCTTGTAGGCCTTGCCGTCGAGCTTGAACTCCGCGCCCGCGATGCGATTGGCAATGCGCCCGACAGTGGCGCCGAAATAGGGCGTCGCTTTGACGTACTCGTCGACCGTGCCGTAGCCGAGCACGATGTCGGCGAGCTTGCCGCTCTTGTCCGGCACGTGCAGCTCGGTGACGATGGTGCCGTAGTTCGTGACCTTGAGTACGAGGCCGTTCTTGTTCGTTAGGGTGTAAAGCTGCATGGTCTTACCATCCACGGTGCCCGAGGCCGCCTTCGCGACGGCCGCAGGCGGCTTGGGTTCAGTTGCTATCGGCTTTGCGGGTGCCGCCGACGTTGCCGGCAGGTTTACCGGTGGCGGTCGGCTCGGGGCTCGTTGGCTCGACTGGTTGCGGGGGGTTGCCCGAGCAACCTGCCAGAAATCCCAAAACCAACCCGACACGCAGAAACCTCATGGCCCTGTGAATGCCTCCTCGGCCACCCTACCAGCCGCCAAATGCATCGCGTCTAGGTGTGAAGGCTCACACTGTCCAATTCGATGGGGTTGGTTACGTAAGCGCCCGGGACCGAGGCTAACCGGCCATCCAGTCGAAGATTCGAATTTTGCGCGGTCGGGACGCTCAGACCCCGTCGTTAAGACGACGCGAAGGGGCTCGGCGGGGTGACGCTTCGACCACCCTGGCTGTGCGGCCCCGTCAGCGCTCGTCGGAGCGCGCGGCTTCCGGCAGATCGTCTTCGGTAGAAGTTTTGGCGAGTGCCAGGCGTCGACCTGAGGCTTCGTCCAAGCCCAATCGACGAACCTCGGAGGCGAGGGCGGCCACGAGATGAGCGATGTCCTCCGCGGTGTTGTGCAGCGAGACGGTGACGCGCACGCCCGCTTGGCGTTGGGGAACGATGGGATAGAACGAAGGGCAGGTGTAGACACCGTGCTGATCACGAAGTCCCTTCATCATCGAAAACGTCTTCTCGGTGCTGCGGCAACGAATGAAAAAGATCGGTGAAACCGAGGTGTCCATCAGCGGAACGTCATGTTTTTCGGCCAAATCTATGACTAGCCGAATTCGATCGGTCAACGCTTTCTGCAGCACGGGTAGCTCGGGGCTCAGTTGCAGCTTGGCCGAGGCGACCGCCGCTGCCAGCAGCGGTGGTTGCAGCGGACCGGCGAACACCAGCGGTCCGCCCGTGCGACGTACGCGGCGAGCCTGCGTCTCGTCCGGCAGGATCAGCGCGCCGCCGCCCGCCGAATAAGCTTTGTTCAAGGAGAGCACGCCGACCACGCGGCTGCGATCGGTCAAGCGCTCGAGCGCGTAGCCCCGACCCGAATTTCCCGTCCACGTCGTGGAGTGCGCGTCGTCGACATATAGGTGCAGGGCCGGGTAGCGCTCGAGCAGGTCACGTAGCGCGTCGATCGGCGCGAAGTCGCCGAGCATCGAGTACAGGCCGTCGAACACGTACCAGACGCGCTCGTGCTTGCTCGACAGCTCTCGCACGCGGTCCTCGAGTTGGTCCATGCGGCTGTGGCGAATGACGTGGAGCGGCATGCGCAACAAGCCGCAAGCGGTGTGCAGGCTGGCGTGTGCTTGCTGGTCGACCACCACCGCGTCGCGCGCTCCGATCAAAACCGGCAAGGCCGCGATGTGCGCGAGCGTAGTGGTGCCCGACACGACCGCGTGGCCGCCGGTCATCGTGCCCAACAACGCCTCGAGCTCCTCGTATTGCGAGGATTGGATCACGGCGCGCGAGCATGAGAACTGCACGCCTAGGCGCTCGATGGCCGAGATCGCGGCACGCTTCAGCTCGTCGCGTTGCTCGAGCCCGAGATAGCTGCAGCCTACGAAGTTGCGCACCTGCCGGCCCTTGTATTGAACGAAGCGACCGAACACCCCGTCGTCCGCACTTTGCAGTGCCGTGGTCGCGGCGTCGGCTTCCCCCATCTCGCGATCCATCACGCCGACCAAATGTGCCGGCGCGAAAGATGACTCATCGCTCATATTGGCTTTCATTCAACGACCCCCAGGGTTGATGTGGGTAGCGGCAATTGTGCGCAGGGGATTAAGAGGCAATAACCCACTTGGATGAAGATCGCGATCTTCGATGGGCGTGGTGCTGCTGATTGGGGCTGAAATTGGCGTCGGTGTAGGGCGACGTCAGTCGTCACCATTCATTCGAGCGCTGCTGCAACGCGCCTGTCACCTTGGCCGTGCTTAGCTAGCCTTCCGCCCACTTCGATAGGTCACTCGTCGGAAACATGGGGCCGCGCACACTGTCGTTGGAGATGCTCCTAAGCACTTCGATTGACCTGACCGACCAGCCTGGTATAGTCGAAAACTCCAGGGATGCTGCAGTCATCGCGTGAAGCCAGCAAGCTCCGAGACGCAAGAGCGGAGATCGTCCAGATCGGTGACGGCGTCGCAATCGCTCAGGTTGGTGCCGTGTGCGTTGCGGTTTGGCGAAAGAAGCCGACGCCCGAGCGATTCGAGCTTCAACGCACGTGCTTGGACGCAGCCGTGAAGAGGCAACCGGGCAAGGTCGTCTTCATGTGCCTGGTCGAATCCGGTACCGAGCCGCCGGATGACAACATCCGCAAAGCTTCCTCGGCCATGATCTCCGGGCATGGCGAAAATCTCAAAGCTGTCGCGTGCGTGATTGAAGGCACCGGTTTCAAGGCCGCCATCTCGCGCACCGTGCTGTCCGGCATCCAATTTTTGATTCGCAGCCCATCACCGATCAAATACTTCGAGTCAATCCCTACGGGAGCGGCATGGCTCGGCCAGTTCGTTCAGATCGGTACGCTCACGAATTTCGTGGAACAAGTCGAACAAGCTCGCCTGGCATTGCCCAAGAACTGAGACGGCCGACGTCTGCGTGCGTGCGTTGACCGAGCTGGTGCGGAACCGCATCAAAAGGAAACAAGAGAAGTATGTCACGAGATCGTAACCAAGTAGCGGCGCTGTGTGCACTACTCGCCAGCCTGAGTTTCGGCTGCAGCGGAGCGCCAGACGAAGCGCTCGGCTCGACACAAGAAGCAGCCACCGTCGAACTCACTCCCGCCGCGCTCGCGTTCAAATACTTGGAGCTCGATCCGCCGCTGCCCGGAGGCGTCGCAGCCGGCGAAAAGGTCGTGTTCGTCGGTGATCCGTTGGCCGGCAGGGTCGTCGCGTTTTCGCGACTGAGCGGCAAACAAATTGGCGAGCTGCCAGCGCCGCCGGCCGGCTTCGTGCTTCCGTTCATGATGAAGCACATTGCGCGGAACAAGGTCGCGATCATGGACGCTGGCGGCTTTCCGTCGCCGCAGCCGCTAATCCCCGCCAACCCAACCATCTACGAGTACACTTACACGTCGAACGGTCGCTCGGTAAGCGCCACGCTCACGCGTAGCGTCCCGTTCTCCAGTCAGCTTGTCGGCTTCGCCGAAGACATCGTGTTGCTGAACGACGGGCGTTACCTGCTCGCCGACGCCGTGCTCGGCAGCATCTGGATCGCCAACACCGACGGCACGATTGTGCCCGGCATCGTGCCCAAGACGTTCACGCCGGCCGATGCGATTCCGCAGCTCTATTTCTGCCCCACCATGCCGACAGTTCAGGTCGGCGGCGTGCCGTTCCTGTTCAGCGGCTCGACGATACCCGGCATCTCGACCATTACCGAGCGCGACGGAATCGTCTACTTTGCCAGTGCTTGCAAAGGCGCAGTGTACAAGGTGCCGCTCGCTTCGCTGAGCGATTCGCGGCAGCCGTGGCAGCGCGCCGCAGACATTCAGCTGTTGTCGCCCAAGCCGGCGGACGCGCCGGTCGAAGAGCTGCTGAGCATGGTCTTCAATCCTTTCAATCCGCACGAACACTTCATGTACGCGGCGGACGCGTTGCGGCTCCGACTAGTTCGCATCAACACCCTGACCGGCCAGCGCCAGGTCTTGGCTGACGATCACGAACTGTTCAACTTCCCGTCGTCACTCGCGTTCATGCCACCGCTCACACCGACTGAGATCTTCCCGCAACTGGTCGTGGTCTCGAATCAGCAGCAGCTGACGCCGATCACGAATGACCTGGCGCCGGGAGACAACTTCGAGTTCCCGTTCATCGCCACGCGCGTCGTTCTGAAGCCGCGCCTGCACTGAGCTGAGGCGTCAAGACTTCGGCTAGCGCCAAAGGCCCGCCTTGCTGGCCAGCCGTGATTGTTGATCGGGCCGGGTTCGGGGGCGGGCGCGGCTGATCGGGAGCGGGACCGGGGTCGACTGGGGTCGGGTTCGGACGAGCGCAAATTCGCAAGCGCCGGTAGCGGGAGCGTTTTCGGACGAGAGGGCCTGCTTTTCGGTGGGACTCATGCCGAGACGCGCACGGTGGCTCACGTCTCCCGGCCCGCTTCATCCCATCTACCCCGCCGCCGGGGCCGCGCTACCCCGCCCCCGGGGGCCGCGCTCGCGCGGGGCCTCTTCTATGGATCGAGACTGCCTTGCTGGCGGGCCTAATGGTGGACCGTGCCGATTCGTGCCAGGCAGGCGACGACCGCCGTCAGCTCAGTCGGCTCGATCGGTTTGCTCACGTGCAGCTGAAAGCCCGCCAACATGGCGCGTTGGCGGTCCTCCATTCGAGCGAACGCGGTCAGGGCCGCGGCGGGGATCTTGCTGGCGGGGCTGG
>JAYUYU010000524.1:0-12699 GCA_043752365.1 Myxococcales bacterium
TCGACTCCGTGAACGGCCTGTCGCGCGTCGAGCTGGTGCAAGGCGGTGCCTTCCTGGACGCGCGCTACACCGTGGTGCTCCAGCGTGCGGACGGCGAGACCATCCGCTTCTGGATGGATCCGTCGCAGCCGCACGACATCCGGGACGTTTGGGGCTTCTTCCGCGTGAAGGCCTTGCCGGGCGGCCGCTCGCTCATCACGGTCGGCGCCGCGTTGGATTTGGGCGACGGCCTACCACGCCTGTTCGAGGACAAGATCGCGCGCATGATGCTGCGAGCCCCACGACAGATCCGCGATTTCGTCCAGCCACGCGCGTTGGCGCTTTCGCGTTAGCCACGGCCTCGTCAGTTGCGGTAGAAAGGCCGCTGATGCTGGCTCGTGTCTGGGTGCTCGCTCTGAATAGTTATCGCGAAGCCGTTCGGGCTCGCGTCCTGCTCGGATTGTTTGCGCTGGCGTTGGCGACCACGGGCTACGCCTTGGTGGTGGGGGCGTACACGGCCAAAAATCAGCTGCGGGTCGTGAGCGACCTGGGGGCGGCCACTATCTCGCTTTACTCAATCATCGTGGCCGTGGTGCTGGGGGCGACCTCGCTTTACCGCGAGCTCGAGCTCAAGACTCTCTTCCCCATTTTGGCCCGCCCAGTCAGCCGCACGGAATACCTGACCGGCAAGTACCTGGGCACGCTGCTGCTGCTTGCCGTGTTCATCGTCGCCAATACGGGCATCGGTCTTTTGGCAGTCGCCGTGATTGCAGGCCGCAGCTTGGCGCTGGTGCTGGGTTTGGCGCTGGGCAGCTTGGCCGTGCTGGCTGGCGTCGGTTACCTGAAGCGCCCCAGCGTCACCTACCTACCGATCGCTTGGTCGGCGTTTCTGGGCGTGGTCGGGGTGTGGCTGGGGTCGGGCGCGCCGGATGATCGCCGAGTGCTGGTGGGGCTCGGCATTTTGACGCTGTGCGAGGTGGCGATCGTGACGGGCCTGGCCACGCTGTTTTCGTCGTTCTCGTCGCCGTTCCTGACGGCCATTTTTACCTTCGGTCTCTTCATCGTCGGGCGCTCCGCGGACTACCTGGCGCACCTGCCGGTGCGCTTTTTCGGGCAGTTCATTCACGACTTGGGGGTCGGTGTCAGCAAGGTCGTCCCCAACTTGATGCTCTACGTGCCCGCGCGCCCGTTGCTGACGGGGGAGGCGGCGGGAGTCGCGCTGTGGCCGTACATCGGTGGCGCTGCGCTGCACGCCTTCGGCTGGGTAGTGGCCCTACTGGCGCTCGCAAGCCTGATTTTTCGACGTCGCGACTTCATATGAGCTCGGTCTCTGCGCGTGGTCGGTTGCTCCGGGCGCTCGGTTGGGCGACAAGCGTGCTCGCGCTGTTCGGCGGCGTCGCCACGCTGCGCGCGGTGCTCGATGGCGAGCGCGAAATAGCCGCCAGTGATGCCGCCTTCGACGCGAACGATCTCCACGGCACTATTCAACACGCGCGTCGCGCGGCCTCGGCCTACGCGCCGGGCGCGCCGCACGTCGAGCGCGGCTATCGGCGGCTGCTGGCCGTAGCGCGCGGCGCCGAAGCCACGGGCCGACCAGAGCTGGCCATGCTTGCGTGGCAGGCCGAACGCGCGGCGGTGCTGGAGAGCGCGTCATTCTGGCGTCCCTTTCCGGAGCGGCTCGAGGAGGCTAACCGCAACTTGGCGCGCCTGTCGGCCAGCAAGAACCTGGCAGAGTCCGAGCGCACCGAGGCCGCCCTGCGGCTGTTCAAGTTGGCGCAGGCCGAGAGCGCGGAGCGCCCGCCGTGGGGAGCGCTGCTGGCGGCGGGCTTGCTGGTCGCAGCGCTCGGGTTGGCTTGGTTCGCGGCGCGCGCCTTGGCGGCCGATGGTCGCATTCAGTGGCTCCGCGGGCGCTGGGGGCTGCTGACGTTCGCGCTGGGGGCGGCTTTATGGGCCCTAGCGGCTTTTCGCGGTTAGGCTCAGGCCGTGAAAGCCGCCGCGCCGTCTCGCAGCTTCGGGCCCGAGCTTGCGGCAGTCGTGGGACGCTTCGCCGAGTACCTCGAGCTCGAGCGCCACTCATCGCCAAACACGGTGCTGGCCTATCAACGTGACCTGACCAGCCTCGTTGGCTTCTTGGAAGAGCGGCTCGAGCGCCCGCCACTGCTAGGCGATGTGACGCGGCTCAGCTTGCGCACTTGGCTAGGCAGCGTCGGCCAGGCGCTGGCTCCGGCGAGCATCGCCCGCAAGTTGTCGAGCGTGCGCGCGCTGTACGTGTTTTTGGGCCGCACGGGCGAGGTGCGAGAGAACCCGGCGGCGCTGCTGCAAAGCCCCAAGCTCACGCGCGGCTTGCCGCTCGTGCTGCGGCCCGAGGCCGCGGCTGAAGTCGTCGAATCGCCGGAGGCAGGTCCCCTCGGCAACGACGTGGAAAAGCTGCGCGACCGTGCGTTCTTGGAGCTGTTGTACGGCTCTGGCCTGCGCGTCAGCGAGCTTTTTGCGCTCGACTTGGAGGCCGTTAACCTGCGGGCGTGCGAGGTGCGGGTGCTCGGCAAAGGCCGAAAGGAGCGCATAGTTCCGATCAGCGGCAAAGCGCTGGAGGCCCTGCAAGCCTACCTGCCTCGTCGCCAGGAGCTGTGTCACCCCAAGACCGGGTTTTTCGACGCCGAGGCGCTCTTGCTCACGCGCCGTGGCCAACGCCTGGGTGTGAGACGAATCCAAGCGCTGGTGCAGCGCTACGGCGCGCTGGGGGCGGGTCGTCCGGACTTGCACCCGCACGCCCTGCGCCATTCGTTCGCGACCCACCTGCTTGAAGGGGGCGCAGACTTGCGCGTCATTCAGGAGCTTTTGGGCCATTCGAGCCTGGCCACGACCCAGCGCTACACCCACGTCTCGCTCGACCAGTTGCTGTCCGTTTACGACAAAGCTCACCCGCTGGCGCGCGCGAAACGCGGGCGTTCGGGGTAGGCTTGGCGGCGTGACAGGAACGTCTGCTGCGCCCACCGCGTCGACCCTGCGAGCTATGACGGGCGGCTTGTTCGGCGCCGTGGCGGGCGCGTCGCTGGGCGCCTTTCTGAGTGGTGTGCTCGACGCGCGCGCGGCCAGTAACGCCTCGGGCACCGGCGGGTTGTTGCCGGCGTGTGTTGGTTTGGCGGCGCCACTGGCGCTGCCGGTAGGGCTGGCAGTGTGCGCCTTCCGCTTGCTGTTTTTGCGCGGCCGGGCGTGGTCGCTCGGGCGCTTCTGGAGCTTTCTCGACGCGCAGCGCGCCGAGGCGCGCGCGGCCTGGGTCGTGATGCCACCGCTGGTCGCGCTCGCCTCGCTGCTTGGCTTGGTCGCGGTGTCGGGCGTGGCCGCGCGTTCCCTGGCGGCCGAGGTGAGCGGTGCCGCGAGCATTGCCCGCATTCCGCTGGCCGTGCTGCCGATGGTGCTGGGGTTGCTGGGTGCCGTGCGCTGGCTGGGGCAGGGGCTGATGTCGCGCGCAGCCGCGCGCAGCGTGGGGCCACGCTTTGCCCTGCTGGCGTCGCTGGTCGGCTTTGGCGTGGGGCTCGCTCTGCTGGTCGCCTGGGGCGAAACGGGCGGTGGGGGAGGAGCGTGGCGAATCTTGGGTGTGCTGCGCCGGCAAGAGCTGGATTTGCGCGCCCCCGGCCTACTGCTGCTGATGGCCGTGGGCGGCTTGCTCTTGCCGAGCGCGCGCGCTGGTTGGAGCTACGCGCTGCTGCTGGTCGTGAGCCTGGCACCAGCTTTTTTCACCCTAGCTGCCGCGCGCGGCTCGACGCTGACCGAACCGGTCGCGCTGGCCATCGAACGCCAGGCACCGCTCGGTCGGACAGCGCTGGCCCTACTGCGCAAGCTAAGCGACCGCGATCGTGACGGCGTCAGCGCCGCGTTCGCCGGTGGCGACTGCGACGACCACGACCCCGACGTGAGCCCGCGCGCCATCGACGTGCCCGGCAACGGCACGGACGAAGACTGCTTGGGCGGCGACGCCAAGCCGCCCGCCGCCCGCACGCCGAGCATCACCCAGGCGCCGGGCGCGTCCGCGAGCGCTAGCATTCCGCCGGACCTGAACGTGCTGTTCGTGACCATCGACACCTTGCGCGCCGACTTGGGCTACTTGGGCAACCCGCGCAACTTGTCGCCCAGCCTGGATGCACTGGCCAAACAGAGCGTCGTCTTCGAGCGCGCCTATTCCCTGGCCTCGTACACGGGCAAGAGCATGGGCCCGCTGTTGATCGGCAAGTACGCGAGCGAGCTCGAAGGCGGGTTTTCGCACTTCAACAAGTACACCCAGAAAGAGACCTTCGTGCAGCAGCGGCTGCAAACCGCCGGGGTTCGCACGCTGAGCGTGCAGGGCTACTGGTATTTCTTCAAGGATGCCGGATTCGAACGCGGCTTCGACGTCATCGACTCGAGCGCAGCGCCGAAGGTCGCGGCCATCGAGGGTGATCGATCGTCCAACAGCGACGAGCAGTGCGACGCCGCCATCAAGCTCTTGTCCGCGCCTGAGCTGGAAAAACAGCGCTTTTTCATGTGGATGCACCTCGTCGATCCGCATGCCGAGTATGCGCCGCATCCCGAGCACGACTTCGGGTCGAAGCCACGTGACCGCTACGACGGCGAGGTTGCCTTCGTCGATGGGCATTTGGGGCGAGTGCTGGCGGCGCTCGAGAAATCGCCGTTCGGCGCGCGCACCGCCGTGATCGTGACCAGTGACCACGGCGAAGCGTTCGGCGAGCACGGCATGATCCGCCACGGCTTCGAGCTGTGGGAGGAGCTAGTGCGTGTGCCCTTGATCGTGAAAGTGCCGGGCGTTGCGCCGCGTCGCGTGACGGCGCGGCGCAGCGCGATCGACGTCGTGCCCACGCTGCTCGACTTGTTCGGGCTGCCGTTCGCACCCCGCAGCGGTAGCGACTTTCTGAGCGGGCAATCACTGCTGCCCGATCTGGTCCGTTCGGCAGGCGCGGTCGACGTGGAGCGGCCGGTGTTCATCGATATGGCGCGCGGGCCGTACAACGCCGAGCGGCAGGCGCTGATCGAGCGCGACTTGAAGCTCACGGTGAGCGACGGTCGTGTGCTCGGGCTCTACGATTTGGCCGCCGATCCGGCGGAAAAGCACGATTTGGCTGCCGACAAAGCGCGCCTTCAACCGATGCGCGAGGCGCTGGCCGGGCTCAAGAGCCAGCTTCGCCCGGTGCCAATGCCGAGGCCATGAGCCGAGCGTCAGCCAGCAAACCGGGCAGACCACCGGTGTGCACGAACAGCGCGCGCCGGGGCCGCTCCGCCAAACGCGAAAGGCCGAACAGTGCCTTGCCAGTGTAGGTTGGGTCCAGCACCAAGCCCGAGGCGCGGGCTACCTCGACGATGAACTCCAGTTGCTCGCGGCTCGGCACTCCGTAAGCCGGCCCCTTGAACTGGTCGTGAATGTCCAAGCGTGCCAGCGCGTGCTCGACACTGAGCGAGGGGTCGAGGCCGTGCGCTTCGGTCGCGATGCGTCGCACCACGTCGTCGAAGTACGCGCGATCGTCACAGACCGCGAAGGCTGCTGCGCGCGTGGCGACGCGGGGATTGCGTGTCAGCCCCAGCGCAATACCGGCGGCCGTTCCGCCCGACCCGCAGGCAACCGCCAATAAGTCCAACCCTTCGGGTAAATCTCCCGCGGCTTGTTGCTGGGCTAGCTCTTCCAGAGCCGAAATGTAGCCGAAGCTTCCGAGGCCGTTGGAGCCGCCTTCTGGAATGACGTAGGCGCGCTGGCCGCGCGCCGAAAATTCTTCGACGAGCTCGCCCATCAGCTTTTCGCGCTGTCGGTACTGATCGGGCGTGATGAAGCGAATATCCGCGCCGACCATACGGTCGAGCAGCAGGTTGCCGGCAAGCTCGGGCGGCGCTGCGGGAGCCTGAGTGCGCAGCAGTAGCACCACCGCTAGATTCAGCTCGCGCGCCAAAAGCGCGGTCGCGCGCGCGTGATTGGACTGCAGGCCGCCGCACGTGATGACGGTGGTCGCGCCTTTGGCGAGCGCGTCGGCCAGCAGGTACTCGAGCTTCCTGATCTTGTTGCCGGCGGCGGCACCGGAAGTCATGTCGTCACGCTTCACCCACAGCTCGAAGCCGAGCAGCGCGTCGAGCGCCCGGTTGTGCCAAATGGGCGTCGGGGTATGACACAGCGCCAAGCGCTTCATGCGGGCTCGATGCGCGCTACCAGCGCGCCTTTTTCGATGGCGCTGGGCGCCGCCGGGCCAAGCTCGACCACGACGCCGTCGAGCGGGGCCAGGAGCTCGTTTTCCATCTTCATGGCTTCGATCACCGCCAGCGTTTGCCCGGCCTTGACGCTGTCGCCAAGCCGCGCGTCGAGGCGCAGCAGCTTGCCAGCCATGGGCGCGAGCAGTGCACCAGCGGCAACGGAGCTACTGCCGCCGCCGGCAGAGGGCCGCGCGCGCTCGGCGCGACCCGCTAACCTGCGGCCGCGCGCGTCGGCCCAAACTTCCGCCCCGCGCCGAGCGCTCACTAGCTCGAATTCACCCCACGGCGTGATGGCTCGCTGGCTGCCGTCGGTGCGGGTTGCGAGCTGCAGAAGGCGAGGCTCTCCGTCTGGGCCCCGCAGCACGTAGCCGGCCTCGGTAATGTCCACGTCGACTTCGAAGACCTTGCCTGCGTGCTCGACCCGATACTTCATGAAGAACTCGTCAAAATGTCAGGCCCAGCCCGGCGGTCGTGATGGCTTGCGTACCCAAGCCCTGGCCTTCGTCGTCCGCGAAGGCCGAGCCCGGAAAGGCGAGGGCTCCTTCGACAGACAAGCGCAACAGCATCGGCGCGTCGAGCGGGACCGTGAGTTCGGCGCCAAGGTCGAGCTCCGAGCCCAGCGCGCGGCCGAGCGACGAGCCCCCGTCGAAGTTTTTTCGCCTGCCGCCTCCTGCCAAGGCGCTCGGATCGACGACGCGCGTGGTGGCCGACGCTACGACCGCGCCGAGCTTGAGCGCCAGGTCAGGCATTGGCCGCACCAACAGCACCGGATTCAGGTAGCTAGCGCCCGCCACCCCGCCGCGGCTGGCCAGGCCTTGGACGCGCGCCTGGCCTTTGCCGCCCACGCCTTGCTCGAGCAGTGCTTGCGCGCGCGAGGTCTTGAAGCGCAAAATTTCGCTGAACAAGAGCAGCCCCACGCCGTGATTGGGGTTCATGACGAAGCGATGTAGCTCGTCATCGGTCGGATCAGCGTCACCGGACGCCATACCCCACTCGACGGACGCCACGAAGTGCGCAAAGCGTCGGGACGCTTCGACGCGCTCGATCGCCACCCCGACGCGCGCCGCGAAGGCCAGCGCTGCCAGTGCTTGGTTGTCGCCGATCGCCCCGAACGCGGTCGCCTCGCTGACGCTGCCGACCCGATAGGCGGCTTCGTACTCCGCGAACAGCTCGCCGGACCGGCCTGCGATAGGGCTGCGGATAGCACCGGAAATGTCGGCCAGGAACAGCTGGGCGCCGCCCCGGGCGCCCTTTTTGGCGAGCGCTTCGTAGCGAGTCAAAAGTTCAGCGTGAACGCGCCGATTCGGGGCGAAGCGGGCCGTGATACCCACGCGCATCGCGTGGTCGCCGTCTGGCAGCGACAGCCGGCCGTCGTCGAACAAGAGGTCGCCGCTGGCGCCGATGCGCAAGGTGGAGTCGGCTGTGCCGCTCAGCAGCTCCACTCGCTCGTAAGTGGCGGGTCGGTCGGGCGTGCCGAACCAGCGCGGCTGATCGCCATCGGCGTCGACCAGCCCCATGCCGAGTTGGGTGGTGGTGTGACCGAGTGAAACTTCGCCGAGGCGACCGCGCAACGTGAGCCGCAGCATGCGCGCGTGCAGCCGAATCGGCTGCTGTCGATCGAAGTCGGTGCCGTTGTCGGGTACGGCTTCGGGCTCTTGGCCGTACAGCATGCCGCGTGGCACGTCGACTTCACCGCGCAACGACCAATGGCTACCGAACAGGGCCAAGCCACGCAGGCGGAGCCAGTGGAACAGCCGCGTCGTCTGGTTCAACGAGGCGGGGCTGGCGTCGACGACGGGCAGCGGGAGCGGCGTGAGGAAGCTCTGGCGAGCTTCGTACTCGCCGTTGACGCGCAGCTTCACCGCGTCCGGCTCCGGCACTGGCTCACGCGCGCGCGTGCTGGGCAAAGCCATGGACGGAAGCGTTGTTTGCGCGGCTGCCGGTGGTGGTGGCGACTCTGTCGCTTGCGCGGCCGCGCTCGTCAACAGGAGCGCCAAGAGGAGCCGGGCCGTCACGCCGGGCAGGCTATCAGAAAGCGAGGTCGTCATCGCCGGGCTGCTTGGCGCAAACTACCGTCACGCGGGACGGGGAGTAGATGAACAGCGTCACCGCTCCCGCCAGCAGCGTGAAGGGGTCGGGCTCTACGCGAATTTCGGCCCAGCCGCGCGGGCAGGCGCGGTCCAAATCGTAGCGAGCGACCCCGCGCAAGGTGCCGAACAGAAAGCCCGGGTGCCAGCGCTCGTCGAAGCCATCGGCAGTCCTGCCAGGCGGCTCACCCGAGCGCAGCGTTGTGGTGGCGCAGCCCAGCAGAGGCAGCGTGAGGGCGAAGCTCAACGCCCAGGAGCGCAACGCACCCTCGCTTCTCGCGGTGTGTACACGCCGAGCGTCGCCAGCGACACGCCCAGCGTCGCCCAGCTTGAGCCCACCGAGAGCTCGCGCACGGCGCCCGACGGACACAGGTCACGCAGGTCCAAGTCGCCGCCGCCGATGGCCCCGAAGGCGTAGGCGGGGAGCCAAACGCTTCGCGCCACGGGACGCGGGGCGGCACACGCCAGCGTGCCCAGACAACAGAGGAGAAGGGCTGCTCGCACGGGCCTCGGAAGCTAGCTCAACCCGGGGGAGGGGGCGGCCAGGACTCCCTCGGGGAGCGTTTCGGGGTGGGCGCAGTAGGGATTGAACCTACGACTTCGTCCGTGTGAAGGACGCACTCTACCGCTGAGTTATGCGCCCGAAACTGAGGGGGCACCTGATAGCGCGTCCCCCGGCGACCTGCAACTGGCTTCCTCCACGGAAGAAATTGTTTACGGCGAACCGGCCGTCCGGGTATGAAGCGCGCGTTTGGAACCGTCAATACCGAGCCCGAGCCCGAGCCCGGCGGAAAGCGCGCCCAGCGTGAAACCCCCGCGCGACGTAAAGCGCAGCCGTGACAGAGTGCTCGGGCTCGTCATCGTCGCCGTGGCCTTCTTGTTGTGCCTAGCGCTGTCGATTTGGGCCAAAGAGAAGTCGCGGCCCGAGATTAGCGAGCCGCCGGGGCCTCCCACGGTCGAGGGCATCGTTGGTTACCCGAATGCGGTCGACGCGGTAGCGAGCCTGACCTCGGCGCGCAAGGTGACCCGTCGTCCGACGCTGCGCGGCATCGTGCTCGACGGTGTGCAGAGCGACGGCACCATCGACGTGAACGAGGGCGCGTCGCGTGTCCGCTACACCTTCCAGAGCTCGGCCGGGCAAGGTGCGCAGCCGCCGCGAGATCCGGGCACCCTGCCCAAGCGCATCACGTGCGGTAAGCAGAACGTGGTGCTGACCAAGCAGGGCTTGGTGGCCGAGCCTGATCAAGCCGATTACCCGTGCCCAGCCGGCGGCATCGAGCCGCTACCCGACCCCCAATGTTCGGCCAGGGAGCTATGGAAGCTCGCGCGCAAGCGCAAGGTGCCGCGCGATCGCCCGGCGCATATCGAGTATTTTCGTGCCAAGGCTGGGCCGGCGTGGCGTTTCGAGATCACCAGCATGCCGCAGCACAAATTCACGCTTTACGGCGACTGCAAGCGTGAGCTGACCGGCGCCGAAGCGCACGGCTCCGTCCCCTGAGCCTAGCCCTCGCGCGTCACGCTGGGCAGCAAGTCGGCGGCCTTCAGCAGCGCGCGCCAAACGTTATCGGTGGTGACGGCTTCGTCGACCGAGAACGGCACCACGCGGCGCGCGTCGACGCGGTTGCCCTCGAGCTTGGGGCGGTCGCGCGCCGGGAGCTTGTCGACCTTGGTGGCGATCAACACGACTTCTGGCGGCTTGCGACTGACGCGCCCATGCTCGGTGATGAGCTCCAGCGCGTCGGCGTCGTCGGGCTCCATGCCGCGACGCGAGTCGAACAGCACTGCAGCCGCGCGCAGCGTGGAGCGTTCCAGCAAGTAGTGCTCGATGAGCTGGGCCCACTCTTTACGCTCGCTCTTCGAGCGTGAGGCAAAGCCGTAGCCGGGCAGGTCGACCAGCATGATCTCGAGCCCAGCGACGCTTTTGACGTCAAAGAAGTTTATTTGCCGGGTGCAGCCGGGCGTGGAGCTCGTGCGGGCCAGACTTTTGCGATTCAACAGCCGGTTGAGCAAGCTGCTCTTGCCTACGTTGGAGCGGCCCACGAACGCGATTTCTAGCTTCGTAGGTGGCGGCAGTTCGTCGGGGCTCCGGGCGGCGGCGACGAACTCGGCGCTTTGAACGTGAAAGACTGGTGGCTTGACGAGGGGCACGGCGGGCCACTCATGGCACGCTTGCTCGGTTCACGCCGCAGGTTTCTTCCCTAG
The DNA here is from genome assembly GCA_043752365.1 of Myxococcales bacterium. GTDB lineage: Bacteria > Myxococcota_A > Polyangia > Polyangiales > Polyangiaceae > PMG-095. The sequence goes on from JAYUYU010000524.1 coordinate 10,497, forward strand.
GCGGCGGGCGAGCGGCCCAATCACCATCAAAAGCTCGTCGCTGCGCAGGCCCCAGGCAAACACCAGGAACGTCACCAGAAAGGCGCCCGCACCGACGGCCCCAGGCAGAGCGAGGCTGAGCGCGCCGAGGCCGCCGTCGCTGACGGCTCCCGCTGCCAAGCGCCCAACCGCGACGCCGGCTCCGGCCGCCAGCACGGTTTTGGCCGCCGAGAGCCCGATTTCGCGTATTCGCAGGCTGGGCAGCTTTTTGCCCAACCAGAGCCAAAGCAGGCCAGCCTGAACCAGGCTCGCGCCCGTAACTGCCAGCCCGATGCCGACATGCCCCAAGCTGCCGCGCAATCCGAGCGACAACCCCACGAACACGCACAGGTCGACGGCGGCTACGATCACCGGGGTACGGGTGTCGCCCAGCGCGTAATACGTGGAGGTGAGCTGGCGCACACTGGCGACCAGCCAGATGCCGGCTCCTTGCGCGACCAGCGCGCGCGCGGTTTCGTGCGCCGACTGGGCGTCGAACTCGCCGCGCTGGAAGAGCAAGACTACGAGTGGCTCCGACAAACCCACGAACAGCGCCGTGGCGGCGATGGAGACGAAAAGCGTCAAGCGCATGCCGAACGCGTAGGTGCGGCTCAGCTCGTCGAGGTCGCCGCGCGCGGCGAGCTTGGCTAGGCTCGGCAGCGCCGCGGTTTGCAACGCCATCACGAAAATGCCCTGCGGAAAGTCGCAAAGTCGTAATGCCCAGCCGTAATAGCTCTGCGCGCCCAGGCCTTCTTGCGACAGAAAGCGGCGCGCCAGCACCACGTCAATGTAGTAGACGCCCATGCCGAACATGACCGGTAGCATGCGCCCCAGCGCTTCGCGCACGCCGGGGTGAGACAGCTCGAAGCTCGGTCGTTCGAAGTAGCCGATGGCGCGCAGGCTTGGCCACTGCGCTACGACCTGCAGCACGCCGCCCAAAAGCACGGCTATGGCCAGGGCCATGGCGCCATCCCAGCCCGACGCCATGAGCCAGCCAGGCAGCGTGAGCGCACACACGATGAACGAGACGTTGAGCAACCCTGGCGCGAAGGACGTGGCCACGAAGCGCTGGTGCGTATTGAGCGCCGCCACGCCCAGCGCCGCCGTGCCCATGAAGAAAATGTACGGGAACACCCAGCGCGTCAGCTGCACCGTGCGCGCCGTTTGCCCCGGCAGCTCGGCGTAGCCCGACGCGAACAGCTCCACCAGCTGCGGCGCCAAGAGCACGCCAAGCAGGCTCGTTACCAGCAGCACGCTCAGCGAAATGCCGCGGGTGGCGCGAAAAAATCGTTTGGCCTCGGCGTCGCCGCGCTCCTCCTGCGTCTTGCTCAACACCGGCAAAACCGCGCTCTGAACGGCGCCTTCCGCCAGTAACTGCCGCAGCACGTTGGGAATGGTGAAAGCGACGAAAAACGCGTCCGTGACGGCGCGCGAGAACACCGCGGCGATGGTCTGGTCGCGCACCAAGCCCAGCAAACGACTGGCCAGCGTGCCGACCGCCACGATCCCGGCCCGGCGTGCGATCTGCCGCTGCTCGCCCTGGGGGCTTGCGTTGACGGTCGTCTTCGCCAGGTTCGTCGGGCTCAAGCCGTGCCCTTCTACTCGATGCCCGCGTGCGCGCCCAGCGCCGCTTCTACGATCGATAGCGCGCTTTTGGCTTCGTCGTTGGTCAACACTCCGGTTTTGCCCGCCGCCGCCAGTGCCATGTGCGCGCGGCCGGCGGCAGAAATACGCAGGCGCGCCCCGCCGCAACTCCGGCAAATCAAGCCGCCCCGCACGGCGTCCACGCTGGCAGACTGGGTGGGCAGGGCCTGCCGCCCGCAGCGCACGCAGCGCTCGAAATCGATGCCCCAGCCAAACGCCGCCAGTAGGCAGACCCCCGCTTCGGCCAGCGCTATGGCGCTGGGTTCTGGCGCCGGCGCTTCCGCCAGACGATCGAGCAGCGTCGACAGCACGCTGTACGGAGCCGCTTCGGGCGTACGGGGCGGCGCCGCACGGCGCGCCCAAGACAGCGCTTTTCCAGCCGCTTCCATGGCCGCCAGGCTGCCGAGAATTTTGGGACGCGGCACCAACAGCTTGGCTTCCAGCAGCGTGAACAACTCGGCGCCTGGTCGTTCGTCGAGCTCCAATGCCAGCGTGTGCATCGGTTCGAGCGAACCGCCGAAGCGCTTCATGCTCTTGCGCG
>JAYUYU010000525.1:0-5231 GCA_043752365.1 Myxococcales bacterium
CGCAGGCCGCACCGGTTCAGCTGTCGTCCGAAGTTCAGATAGCCGAAGCTCAGTCTTGAGCTGACCGAACCTAGAGCACGTAGGAGCCTCGCGAGGTGACTGCCCTCGCGCAGCGTTTTGGAGCCAAAAACGCGCTGAAGTGCTAGTGAGACGGGCCATGCCGAAGCTTGCTGCCAACCTGACCATGTTGTGGAACGAGCTCGGCTTCCTCGACCGCTTCGGCGCGGCGGCCAAGGCCGGGTTCTCGGCGGTCGAGTACCTGTTTCCTTACGCCTACGAAAAGCAGCAGTTGGTCGATCGCTTGGGTCAGCACAAGCTCGTTCAGGCGTTGCACAACCTGCCGGCTGGTGACTGGGCCAAGGGGGACCGCGGCGTGGCGTGTCAGCCAGAGCGCCAGGGCGAGTTTCGTGACGGAGTCGGCAAGGGCCTCGAGTACGCCAAGGCTTTGGGCTGTTCTCAGCTGAATTGCCTGGTCGGTATCGCGCCGCCTGGCGCCGACCCCAACGCGCTGGAGAGCACGTTGGTCGATAACTTGAAGTTTGCGGCTTCCGAGCTGGGCAAGCAGAACATCAAGCTCTTGGTCGAGCCGATCAACACCCGCGACATTCCGGGCTTTTACCTGTGCCGCACCAAGCAAGCGCTCGACTTGTTCGTCGACGTGGCTTCGTCGAACCTGTACCTGCAGTACGATATTTATCACATGCAAATCATGGAGGGCGACCTGGGCCCGACCATTCAAGCCAACTTGCCGCGCATTGCGCACGTGCAAATTGCCGATAACCCCGGGCGTAACGAGCCTGGCACTGGCGAAATCAACCACGCCTACCTGTTCGAGCTACTCGATACGCAGGGCTACCGTGGCTACGTGGGCGCCGAATACAAGCCCAAGGGCAACACCGACGAAGGTCTCGGCTGGGCACGGCCCTACCTAGCCGCACGCTAATCAGCCGCACTTCACGCCGTTGCACGTAAGCCGTCGCACGCACGAGACGTTCGCACATCAACAGGAAGAATCGACATGACAAAAATTGGCATTATTGGCGTCGGCATCATGGGAAGGCCCATGGCGGGTCACTTGGCCAAAGCTGGCAATCAGGTCGTCACCTTTAGCCGCAGCAACGCGGCGGTCGAAGGTTGCACCTCGGCCAACTCCATCGTCGGCTTGAGCCAAGCGTCGGACGTCATCATCTTGATGCTGCCCGACACGCCTGATGTCGAGGCGGTGCTGTTCGGTGAAGGCGGCGTCGCCAGCGCCTTGACCAAGGGCAAAACCGTCGTCGACATGTCGTCGATTTCGCCAACCGAGACGAAGAAGTTTGCGGCGCGCGTGCGTGAGCTGGGCTGTGACTACCTGGACGCTCCGGTTTCGGGCGGTGAGCTGGGCGCTAAAGCTGCCACGTTGACGATCATGGTAGGCGGCTCACCGGCGGCGTTCGAGCGCGTGAGGCCGCTGTTCGAGCTGATGGGCAAGAACATCACCTTGATCGGCGAAAATGGCGACGGACAAACCTGCAAGGTTGCCAACCAGATCATCGTCGCCGCCACGATTGAGGCCGTCGGCGAGGCGCTGCTGTTCGCGTCCAAAGCGGGTGCCGATCCGGCGATGGTGCGCCAAGCGTTGATGGGCGGCTTTGCATCGTCGCGCATTTTGGAGGTGCACGGCGAGCGCATGATCAAGCGAAATTTTTCGCCCGGTTTTCGGATTGCACTGCACCAGAAAGACCTAAACTTGGCGCTCGCCGGCGCCAAAGAGCTGGGCATCAGCTTGCCCGCTACCAGCAACTGCCAGCAGCTGTTCAACTCCGTCGTGGCTCACGGCGGCGCGGCGCTCGACCACTCGGGCATGGTGCAAGCGCTCGAAGCACTCGCGGCGCACCCGATTGCCAAGTGACGGCTATTTGGCGGCAGCGGCTTTGCGAGCGGCTACGGCCGCGGCTCGAGCCGCCCTTCTTTCGGCAAGTGTCGGGGGCGGCGCCACGACCGGCGCTGACGCGGCGGCAGACTTTGCCGGTGCGGCTGACGCGGTTGGCTTAGCCGCTGTCGATGCGGCCGGCTTAGCTGCAAGCGACGCCGCGGTAGAGGGCGTTTTGGCGGCGCCGGACGCACTGGCTTTAGCGGCAGGCGTCGCGACCAAGGCCGCCGACTTGGCAGCCGCAGCCGTGGGCGGCACGACCGCTGGCGCAGACACGGCCGCGGCCGGAGTTGGTTCTACGGCAGCTGCCCCAGGGGCTGCTGGCGCGTTGGCTGCCGCGAGCGCTGCGGCGACCGCCGCGTTGGCGCTGGCAAGCGCGGCCACGGCCTCGCCCGAAAGCTGCGTTGAAGCTCCGCCGACACCTTCGGTCGTGCTGACCTTTTTCTTACAGGCAGCGAGCGAACCCAACGCAAGCAACGCACACACCGCGAGCGCAAAACGAGGTCCCATGGGCCCACTGTACCGAACGTCACCGCTCGAGGCTAGGTAGCAGCGCGGAGTCCGGCGTCGGGGTGGCGCCCTCGCGGGGTAGGCAAACGGTCGCGACGGCGCCTGGCCCATCGCTGCGGTTTTCGATGGTCGCGTCACCCCCGTGGGCACGAGCAATGCGGCGCACCAACGCCAGGCCCAGGCCCAGCGCCCCGCGTGACGTGGTCTGGCCGTCTTGCGCGCCGCGAAAGAACGGATCGAAACCGCGGGCGAGGGCTTCGGGGCCGAGCCCCGAGCCAGCGTCGGTGACCGCGAAGGAAATGTGGGTGGCGTCGGCGCTGACGATGAGCGCCGTGGCGCCGCCCGCGTGATGCAGCGCGTTCTCGAGCAGGTTGCCGAGCGCGCGCGTGAGTAAAGTGGCGTCGCCGCGCAGCGTCGCATCGGCCGAGCTGTCGCTGAGGAGGTCGGGACTTAGCCCTGCACGCTCCAGCGCCCGCAGCGCCACGTCGCGAGCGCACAGCGTCGATTGCTCGAGCGCTCCGAAATCGAGCCGAGAGCTTGCCAGCAGCTTGCCGACCAAGTCGTCGATTTCTGTCACTTCGTGCTCGATTTTGGCGTGCAAGTCGGGCGAGGCCGAGCCGCCTTGCAACAGCTCCGCCAGCACGCGCAGGCGGGCCAACGGGCTCCTGATTTCGTGCGAGACTCCAGCCAAGAGCTCGCGCTGGTCCTTCATTTGGCGCTCGATGCGCTTGGCCATTTCGTTGATTGACTCGGCCAAAATGCCGACTTCGCCTCGATGCGTGTGGCCCAGCCGCACGCGGCTTTCGAGCTTGCCTTCGCCCAGCTCGCGCGTGACGCGCGTGAGGTCTTGCAGGGGGCGCGTGAGCCGGCGGCTCAGCTTGGCGGTGGCGGCCCAAATCGTCAAAAACGCGGCGAACAACGTGACCAGCACGCCTGTCCAATGCGTTTTGTACCGGTGCAAGCAGCCGTGCACGGTGCCCAGCGCGCGCCCGTCGCGCTGGACCTTGACCGAGACGGCTTGCTGGCGGCACTCGCCGCCCACGGCGTCGAGTTGGTGGCCACTCACGTCTTCGACGCGCACGGCGGCGTCGAACGCCTGCGACACCGCCGTGGCCAGCTCCAGCCGCGCCGGCGCGTCGCCACCGTGCGGTCGCTGACGTTCACGTCGCTGCGGCCCGCTAGCTCCAGCAGGTTGCTGCGTGGCACTAGTCGCCCGGCGCGCCGCGCCAGCGCCAGCAACAGGTCGAACTCCAGCCCCGTCAGCTCGATTGGGCGGCCATCGCGTTGCACGCTGCGAGCAGCCACGTCGAAGGCCATGCGACCCACGCTGAGTTGCTCCTTGTGCGGGTCCACCTGCGTGCGGCGTAGTACCGCGCGTAGCCGCGCCAGCAGCTCACGCGGGCTGAAGGGCTTTGCCAGGTAGTCGTCAGCGCCCAGCTCCAGCCCAACGACTCGGTCCGTTTCGTCGCCCTTGGCGGTGAGCATGATCACCGGAATTTGGCTCTTCTCGCGCACGCGCTTGAGCACGCTCAAGCCGTCGAGTCCAGGCAACATGACGTCGAGCAACACGGCGTCGAAGGACTCGCCGCCCTCGATGGCCTTGAGCCCGAGCGGACCCGTGGCCGCGCGCTTGGCTATCACGCCATTTTCGGCGAGGTATTGCGCGAGCAGCTCGTACAGTCGCTCGTCGTCGTCCACGATGAGCACGTTCAGGTCCATGGCACGCGCCGAGAATGCCATGGGTTTGTCCGCCACGGCAGGGATCGGAGCCGCGAAGGCTCCGATCCCCAGCGGCGCGGCCGCGCTCACGGCTTTGGCCCTGGCGCGGAGTTTTGCCGGCCATAGACCCTGAGCGCGGACTCGGCGCAGGTGTCGGCCACGCGTCGCTCGAAATCGGCATGCCGACCGAAATGGCCGCGCGCGCCGTGCCCGTAGCCGCCGTAGCAGAGTCGCGCGATGCCCGACGCGAAGCCCGCGACCGCGCCGACGCCCAGTAACACCATCAACAATTTTCGTCCCATGTGCTGATCCTTCGTCGACTTTCTGGGCTCAGCAGCCCGCGTAGCCCCATGGTCCGGACTCGATCATGTCGGCGAGCTGTTTTCGCTGACGTTCGTCGAGCGTGCCGTGCACCTGCTCGGTCGTACGCAGCATCGATGCTCGGAGTTTTTCGATCACCTCATCGTGCTTGGCGAACACGCCATCAATGAGGGTCTTGTCCAACTCGGGCGCGCGAATTGCGGTCGCAATGTCGCGGCGGGTGTCGCGCACCTCCCCGCGCAGGCCCCAGGCTTCGTCCTTGAAATCGGAGATGGCCTCGCGGATCACCTTCTCTTGGCCGGGGGTGGTGTCCAGGCGGTCCAAGATGCGATGGAAGGTGAAGCGACCACCGCGACCGCGGCCAGGCCAGCCGCCGAGGCCATGGAAATGATGCCGGTGACCCCGGCGGGCGAGCGCCGCAAAGCCAATCAGGCAGGCGGTACCGATGAAAAATCCAAACATTGTCGACGTTTCCTTGCGAGCGTCGTCGTCGCCGCCCGCCTCGGCCTATCCGAGTCGAGCAACGCCGCGTCGATTCAAACGTCGGTCTCGAATGTGAAGCGCGTGCTGGGCGCTCGATGAAGAAGTGTTGAGCGCCCACGTGCCTCCAAACGGGGGGTAGCGTGGCCTTAAGGTTCAAACCGAAAGGGATTGCCCTTCTCAGTTCGCAAAAGTCACTTCGACCTCGAAGTGACTTTCCGAGACTTCCGAAAAGTGACTTCGACCTCGAAGTGACTTTCCGAGACTTCCGAAAAGTGACTTCGACCTC
>JAYUYU010000526.1:0-5224 GCA_043752365.1 Myxococcales bacterium
ATTGGCTTGGGTACCACTTGGCGCACGCTGGCCGGCGAGATTTGCTCTAGCTCGTCCAGCAGGTTTTGCACCTCCGAGAGGCCCAAGAAGTCCTGGGCCCGCCGTTCGAGCGCCGGTAAGAGCTCGAGTAGCAGCTGCTGCGCCAAGTCCTCGTCCGCTACCGACTTGGGAAAGGTGACCAACAGTGCCGGCACCTCGTGGAGCGAGAGCACGGCGTGCCGCTCTGGCAACGCTTCCGAAACGGCGATGCGGCCGCCTGGCAGAGGCACGCCGCGGTCGCGGAAGATGATTTCGCGCACGGCCGCCAGCGCCGAGCGCAGCCCTGGACGACGCACTTCGTTGCCGCGGAGATCGTCTTCGAACAGCGGCTCCAGATCCTTCGACACCTCGATGGCCCATGGCACTACCAGCGGGACGAAGCGCGGCTGCGCCTGGGTGCCCGCGCGACGCTGAATCGGCTCCGGCTGCAGTGACTCTTGCTCGCCGCGCAGACTCTTCAAGCGGGCCCGCGAGGCCGCGAACATCAGGCTGCCAATCACCAAGAAGGGCAGGCCCGGCAGGCCCGGGATCAGCGCCAAGCCGAGCACGAAAAAGCTGCCGACCCGCAGGGCCTGCGGTTGACCGAAGATTTGTGACGCTAGTTCGGTGCCGAGCGACGTGTCGGCTTCTTCACTGGCCACGCGCGTCACCAGCACGCCGGCGGCGGTCGCCATCACCAACGCCGGAATTTGCGTGACCAGGCCGTCGCCGATGGTGAGCAAGCCGTAGCGCTTGAGCGCGCTCACCAGCTCCATGTTGCGCTGGCCCACACCGATCGCCACACCGCCCAAAATGTTGATGATGACGATGATGACCGAGGCGATGACGTCGCCTTTCACGAACTTCATGGCGCCGTCCATGGCGCCGTAAAATTGGCTTTCGCGCAGCAGCGAGCGGCGGCGGCGCCGAGCTTCGTTGCCGTCGATGCTGCCCGTACGCAGCTCGGCGTCGATGGCCATTTGCTTGCCGGGCATGGCATCCAGCGTGAAGCGCGCACCCACCTCCGCGACGCGCTCGCTACCTTTCGCGACCACCACGAACTGAATAATGGTGAGAATCAAGAAGATGACTGCCCCGACCACGTAGTTGCCGCGCACCACGAACTGCCCGAACGCCTTGATCACCTCGCCGGCGTCGGCTTGCAGCAGAATCAAGCGCGTCGAAGACACGTTCAGCGCCAAGCGGAACAGCGTCGTCAGCAAGAGCAGGGTAGGGAACGCCGCAATCTTGAGCGCTTCGCCCACGTAGAGCGCTACCAGCAGCACCGCCACCGAGCAGGCCAGGTTCGACGCGATGAGCAGATCGAGCAGCCATGTCGGCAGCGGCACCACCATCAAACCGACGATGGCGATCACGAAGAACGCCAGCGCGGCGTCGGCAAAGCCGAAGTTTGCTCGCCGCGCGCGAAGCCCCAGAGCCTGGGGCGCTGGCCCCACCTGCGCCGCCGGTACTGCCATGTCGGGGGCAGCTCAGTGCGGGAAGAAGTAGCTGTCAAGCCGCGCTAAAAGCGCGGCCGTACGCGCCTCAGGGCTGCACGCGACGTAGTAAATGCCGCCGTACCGGCCGCCCGGGCCCACCGTCAGGAGGGCGCCGTGAAGAGCGCTAAGATACCGGTATAGAGTTGCAGTGCAGGTTTCCCCGCGACCTCGGAGACTTCGAAGGACGATTGCATGCCGGCCAGCGGCAGCTCACCTAGACGGGCCTTGAGGATTTTGAGATCGACGTCCTTTTGACCGTAGAGACTGGAGCCGCGGCCGGCGCAGTTGATGTAGATGCCGAAGCGCGGCGCGGCGCCGTTGGCCTCGCTCAGCAGGTCGCGCACCGCGAATTGTAGATCTTCGCGCGCGGCCTTGGCGTCGCGCACCGCGAACGCCAGGCGCATGCCGGGCCGCACTTCGTCGGAGACCAGCAGCCCGCGCCGCACCGGGTCGACGCCTTGGACGGCGCGGATCAGCAGCTCGGGTCGGGCAAGGACGCGCTCGTTGCGCTGCTCGATGCGACGTTCGAGCGCTGGATCTACAGTGGCTGCGTCGTTGCGCAGCGCTGGCGCGAGCGCGACGAATACGAGCGGCTGGTCTTCGAGATTGTCGGCGACCGAGCTCAGGACCTCCAGCGCGGGTGCGCCCTCAATCTCCAGCACCATGGAGCCGCGCGTTCTGGTGATGGTCTTGAGCGGCATCAACAGGCGGCACGCGGCCGAGGCGCGCACGAGCGGCATGGTCATGCCACTCAGCACCATGCCGCCGGCCGGCCCGGTAGTGACGCTTCCGTCTGCCGCGACCGCGACGATGGGTGCTTCGCCCACGGTGCCGGCGCCTAGTACCCGGGTGCGGCGCAGCTCGCCCAGCGGTTCGAGGACGTGCGGCGCTAGGCCGTTGGGCCGCGCGAACACCAGCGCCGTGATGCTGAGGGTTGCGCTCTCACTGGCACTGATGGCCGCGGACAACTGGCTGCCCACTGCCTCGGCGTTGTTGCCGTTAACGCTGAAAGGCGCCGCCTTGCCGCCGCTCCAAACCATGCCGGTCGCGGCGGATTGCCCCTCTAGTTCGCCTCGTTCCGAGAGGACACCGGCCCCTGCGACCAGGCAAACAGGTAGCCCTGGCATGGCTTGTGCGATGGCGCGCCCCAGCTCCAACACCCGCTCACCCACGCGCCCAGTGGTAAATACCACCGCTCCACTGGGCCGGGTAACGCGCCGCGCAGCCTGAATGAAGGCTCGCGCGGCCCTTTCAGGGGCGTCCCCGGCGAAGCTGAAGCTCTGCGCGGTCGTCATTTTACGGCTAGCCCCATGCTACGCCCTTTCGTTTCGCCAAAACATTTCCTATTTTGATCGAGAATGTCCGAGGCGCGCTCACATCGCATGCAGTCCTACGGTGCCTCGGACATTGGGCGCCGCCGGACTACGAACGAAGACGCTTACCTCTGCGACGACGAGACCGGGCTCTGGGTCGTGGCCGATGGCATGGGCGGGCATGCCGCGGGCGAAGTCGCCAGCCAGGAAGCTATCGATACCGTGCACGGCATGGTCAAGCGCGGCAAGACGAGCCTAGGGCTCGAAGGCCCGCTGACGGAGGAGCGGAGTCGGGCGGCCGCTCGGCTACTCGAAGGCGCCGTACAGGCAGCGACGTACATCGTGTACGCGATGGCCGAGATCGATCGCGGCAAGGCCGGCATGGGCACCACCATCACCGCCATGATGCGCTTCGGGAGCGCGCTCGTGACCGCGCAGGTGGGTGACAGTCGCATCTACCGCGTGCGCGGCGATGACGCCTTGCAGCTCACCGAAGATCACACGCTCATCAATTGGCAGCTCAAGCAGGGCATCATCACGCCCGAGGAAGCCCGCGTCAGCAAGCAGCGCAACGTCATTACGCGCGCCGTGGGTAGCCGCGACTATGTCCAAGTGGATACGACGGTTTCCGAACCAGAGCTCGGGGATGTCTTCCTGATTTGTAGCGACGGCTTGCATGGCTACCTACGCACTGAAGAGATCCCCGCCATCATCGCGGAAGGCGGGGAGTTTTCCGTGAAGACGCTGATCGACTTGGCCAACAGTCGCGGCGGCAAAGACAATATTACGGCCATTGTGGTGGAGGTCTCTTAGGCGGGGGGCTCGAGGTCACGAGCGCGACCGGAGGCGTTGGGGTGAATGGCCTGCTTGGGTTTCACCTCGGCGGCCCTAGCGTCCTGCGTCCGTCGCGAGTTTGACCACGGGGCTTGCTCCCGGTCTCGCCGGGTTCCTGGGCCTCCTCTCGTTCGCGGCGCGTGATCTGATCGTGCCAAGGTCGGGTGAGGGTGATCCAGCTCGCGCGCGGGCGCGCTCGCCGCGTCGTACAAGTGACTTACGACCCGAGACCGAGAGCGACTGCCGAGAGCGACTGCCGAGAGCGACTCGCGCTGCTCGTCTCCCACTCAATCCTCAATCCTCAATCCTCAATCCTCAATCCTCAAATGGCCCTTCTTGAACGCGAAAGTCACTTCGGGGTCGAAGTGACTTTTTGTTTTGGGAACCCTCGCGGCGGGGCGATCGGCTTTTGGTTGGTAGGCCGTGTTTGTGGTGGGGCAGCCCAGCTGGGCTGCCGGATGGTGGGGCCTACCTGGAAAGGCCGACGGGCGGCATGCGGGTTGCTATACAGCGGGGATGAAGCTGCTTCGGATGGGTCTGCCGCTAGTGATTTTGGGGGGCTGGCTGGTGGGCGCGGGCTGCGATGATCATCGCGGCGTCGTGGATCTTGGGGCGGGTGGCGGTGGCTCCATGCCGCTGGCTGGGGCGGCTGGTGAGCCAGCGGCGCCGGGCGGGGCGGACGCCGTAAGTGCGGGCGCGGGTGGGCAAGTGGGCGGGGCGGGCGGCGCGCAATAACTGACGGATTACTTGGCCCGAACGGGGCGTTTTCGATAGCCAAGAGCCACATGAGCTATCGCAAAGTTTCCGTCATCATGGGCGGAACGTCGTCGGAACGGCAGGTTTCGTTGGCCTCGGGCGAGGCCGTCCTGCACGCGCTGACCGAGCAAGGCGTGGACGCTCGGGCAATCGTGCTGGGCCCTAGCGACGACGCGCTTTCGATGTTGGCGGGTGCCGAAATGGACGCTGCCTTTTTGGCGCTGCACGGCAAGCTCGGCGAAGACGGCTGCGTGCAGGGCTTGCTCGAGTTGTTGGGCATTCCTTACACCGGCTCCAGTGTGCTCTCAAGCGCCCTGGCGATGGACAAGCTGAAGAGCAAAGAGCTGTTCCGCCTGCACAACGTGCCGACGCCGCCGTACTACGTGTTCGACCAGAACAGCACCGTCAGCGACATCGCGGAGGTGCATGGCTCCTTCGGTTTTCCGGTGATCGTGAAGCCGCGCCGTGAAGGCTCGAGCATCGGCGTCAGCCGCGCCAACAACATGGCCGAGCTGTGCGAAGCCGTCGAGCTGGCGCTGGCGTTCGATTCGTCCGTTCTGGTGGAGCGCTTCGTGAAGGCGGCCGAGGTCGCGGTCGGCATACTGGACGGCCGCGTGCTGGGGGCTATCGAGATAGCGCCAAAGAGCGGCATCTACGATTTTGCCGCCAAGTACACGCCCGGCATGACCGACTATTTCATGCCCGCCCGCTTGCCGGCAGCTCGCTACAAGAACGTGCTGAACCTGGCCCAGCGCGCCGCAGAAGCGCTGGACACGAGCGGCGCCGTTCGGGTCGACCTGTTGG
>JAYUYU010000527.1:0-5217 GCA_043752365.1 Myxococcales bacterium
CCTCACCTTCGGCCAATGGCTGCTGGGTCGCCGCAACCAAAACCTAACCGCCCCCCAGGCCTGAGTCGCAATGGAAACCACATTGCCTCAGGCCTTTCGCTTGCCATCAACCACTGCGCATACGTGCGCCCCCACACCTACACGTGGCGCCCCGGCAGACTGTGGCATCCCGCACCTGCTCCGCTGTGACTGCTTGGAGTGCCTTCCGGGCTGGCCTCAGGCGGCGCTGCCGGTGCTCAAGACTCGCCAGCGCGGAATGGACCGGCGCCCGCTTTGGATTCGGGCTCTCTGTCCCCGGCCCAATGGCCATGTGGCGCGGATGGTCAAGGCCAGATGCGTCCGGCGGCAACCTGGGGTGCTGCGATGAGCACCTGCGCGCGGTGCGGGCTTTCGAAAGACGGCCGTCTCGGCAGCTGCTCCGCTGGCCTCGGCTCGGCCATTGGCGACTTGACCTGCCGCGACCACGAGCTGGCCAACCTGCGCAGCCTGCTGCGCTCGGTGACTGGGAAGCTGGAGGAGGCGGCCACTCGGCTTACCAACGTCACCCCGGAAGCCGCGACCCAGGTCGCGATCGCGCTTGGTTTGATTGATGCCGTGCTGGAGACACTGTCTTGAACGCCGTCCTGCGCGTCGTCGCCCCCGAGCCGAGCCTGGGCCTCGCCCTCTCCGGCATGTGGGACAGCGAGTTAGAGCGCAACATCCTGGGCGCCGCGATGATTGGCGAGCCGATGCCGTCGACGCTTGAGCCGCGGCACTTCTTCCCGTCGCAGCACCAGCGCATCTACGAGGCCGTGCAATCGGTCGGCGGCAACGTCGCCAAGGTCAACGTCTGGCTGCGCGAGTCGAGCTCGAAGTTCGGGCCGCCGGTAGCTAAGGCCGTCGAGCTGGCGGAGATGTGCATCGAGGCGCGCTGGGCCTTGGACCAGGGGTGGGCGCTCGACTTTCCCAAGCTGCTCGAGCTGCACAAGCGACGGGCGTTGCTGGAGTGCATGACGCGGCAAGCGCTGCTGTTGCGCGCTGGGGAGGCTGAACATTCCGATGTTTATCAGGCCCTACGCGAGCACTTCCGGAGCAGCAAATGAACGCGCCAGTCGTCATCGGCGATGACAGCTATCGCAAGAGCGACCGTCAGTTCTTGCGCCAGCTCAAGATTGCTAACCGGCAGCAGCTTGCCGCCATGCTCGAGACCTTCACGCGGCTTGCGCCTGATGGCGGGCCGTTCGCTTGGAAACGTGCTGCCGTTTTGCGGAAACTTGGCGTCGAGCGGACTGCCTTCTCGTTTCTAGCTCGCGACGAATGGTGGCGGCAGCCGTGAGCGTCACCGAATCCGACGCCATCGAGGTGCTCGGCGCTGTCAGCAAAGGCGCGCGCGCCAAGCCGAAGCCGCGCCCCTACGTGCTCATCGATACGCGCGAGCAGCGGCCGCTTCGCTTCGCGCCCGAGCTCGGCGTCGACTGCGGCGCGGCCTCGCTCCCAGCTGGCGACTACTCGGTGCGCGGCTTCACTCATCTGATTGCGCTCGAACGTAAGAGCGTTGCTGACCTTGTCCAGACCCTATCGCAAGGCCGCGAACGATTCGAGAACGAGCTTGACCTGCTCGCGCAGTACAAGTGGTCCGCAATTCTCGTAGAGGGCCGACGCGGCGACGTAGAGGCCGGCATCTATCGCAGTCTGATGACGCCGCAATCCGTCATCGGCTCGCTGCGTGCCATTTGGATGCGTTACGGCGTCGCGACCTTTTGGCTCGACTCGCCCGAGGGCTGCGCTCGCGAAGTGTCTTGGTACGCGCGAAGGCTTGAGACCAAGCACGCTGACTTGAAAGAGGGGATCTGATGCACGCACGGAAGTGGTTGACGAAAACGGAGCAGAAGAAGTGCGGCATCCGCGCGCGGCGGTACTACCGGGCCAACGCCGAAACGCTAAGGGCGAAGCGGCGCGCGCGCTACCGGGCCAAGGTGCTGGGAAAGCCGGTGGCAGCATGAATCGCTCGATAAGATGTGCACATGGGTTCTGTCGCGAGGTAGTCGCCTGCCCCGAATGCGGAGACCACGACCGCGATTCGCTGGCCGAGCTGCGCAACAACGCCAAGCGCAAGGGGAGGCGCGACCACCCCATCAGCCGTCGCGTCGACCCAGCTGTCCCGAACGGCTACGGCAGCGCTGACGGAAGGCGCTCCGGGCAGGGCAACGCGAACGCGAAGGTGAGGTACTGATGGACATTCTGTCTGCACAACAGATGTCACCGGCTGAACGAGCGGAATTAGCCAGGGAGCTTCTGCGTCTAAACCGGCCGAAGGCTGAGGGCACCAGGCGCGCGCTCGGCAGATGGCTGAAGCGGGAGCGAAAGCGCCTGGGGATGTCCCAGGAAGGCTTAGCTCAAAGAGTCGGCCTCGGTCGGCCGGCGCTGGCCAACTATGAGGCCGGAAAACAGTCCTGCTCCATGGACATGTTCCTTCAGCTTTGCGCCGAGCTGGAAACCGACCCGGCCGAGGCGCTCGAGGAGGTTCTCCATTGGCCAGCCTAGGCAACGCGAACGCTAAGACGCGCACGGGGGAGCGGGCATGAGCGGCAACGGCATACCTGGCCGCGTCATGGGTGACGGAGAGGGTCACACGACGCTTGTGCTGACGGATGCGGAGTCGCGGCTCGTCAGGAACTACCTGACCACGCAGGAGGCGCGACTTGAGCTGGAGGCATTCAACAGGGGCGTCCATCGCGCCACGGCTCGCATCAAGGCTGAGTTTGATACGGAAGCGCGACGGCGGAAAGACACGAAAAAGTGATGTACGCGAAAGACTCTCATGGCGCGCGCGTCGCTCCGGCACGCGACACGGTCTGCCATTGCCCCTTGTGCGGCAACGTTGTCCGCGCGAAGGCGCTCACCAGCAAACTCGTTACCCCTCATTGGGCGCATATCGCAAGCGACTGCGACTCGTGGAGTGAGCCCGAGTCGGCTTGGCATCGGGCATGGAAAGAGCGCTTCCCTGAGGAATGCAGAGAGGTGGTTATGGGGCCTCACAGGGCCGACGTCCGCTTGGCGGACGGTCTGGTAATTGAGATTCAACACTCGTTTCTGCCTGAATCTGAGATTCTGGAGCGAGAGAATTTCTACGGGCGCATGGTTTGGGTAGTCGATGCGCGAGCATGGGACATTGGGCACCGCGATCGCTACGCGGTCGGCTCCGACACGTACGGCGACGAGGAATACACTCGCTATCAGGTGGACTTTACGCCGCTCCGAGATCAGAAGCTGACCGCTGGGCAGCTGGTGAAGTTCAGGTGGCGCAGGCCGCGGCGCACGTGGGCGGCGGCTAGGCGTCAGCTGTTCTTGGACGTAGGCAACCACCTCGTCAAGGTCGGGAAAATGCATTGGGACGAATTCGTTGGCGGCTGGGGCACTGTCGTCGACGCCGCGAACGGTGCGTCAGCGTGATGGCTGATGAGCTGACTCCTCCACCCGGTCGCTTTGACGACGACGGCGACGAGCGCCCGTCCGCCACAGTGCTGAAGTGGATCGGCAAAGGTAGACCCACACCAACTGCCGCGGACCCCATGCTCGGTTTGGCTATTCTGCCGGGCATCGTTCTGCGCGGTCGCGACGCAATCATCGCAAAAGCAAAGGAGCCAATCGAATACGTCTGGCACGAGATTGCCGTGGCCGGGACCGTTAACCTCATCGCTGGCCCACCAGCAGAGGGGAAGACCACGCTGCTCTTTTTGCTGCTCGCGTGCCGCATGGCAGCAACGCCGATGCCGTTTCTTGGCCGCATGGTCATGCCGTCACCGGTCGGCAAGTTCGTGGTGCTCATCGAGGCAGAGCACTCCGACGGCGGCACAGCAAGGAAGCTGATTCAGAGCTTCGAGACTGTCGGGGTGAGCACTGATGGGCTCGACAAGGTACTCATCATTGCGCGAAAGTCCGTCAAGATTGGAGATCCGGCTTGGAATGAGGTGGCCTACCTGGTCTCGCTCGGTTTGGTGTCGGACATCGCGATCGATACCCTGGCCCGCGCGAGCTCGGCGGACTCGAACAACGAGGAGGCTCAGGCTGAAATCTTCGAGACCATCGCTATGACCATCGAGCGGGGTGCCACGGCTACCGACCACCCAACCGTGTGGCTGGTCGCCCACACTCGAAAAAACGACAAGACGGGCGGCCTGGGTGACGTCTCGGGCTCAACCCAGCGCACCGGGCAGAGCGACACGGTCATCATGGTCAACGGCACCAAACTCGAGAGCGGGGAGACGACCAAGAGCACGGTTACCTTCCCCAAGCTCAGGGAGCCGCCTGATGTCTACCCGAAGCCGGCCACCTTCAGCGTCATGCGTAGCCCGGACGGCCGACGCTACCTCAGCTCCGACACTGTCACCGCCGCCGAGCTGTCCGCCAAGCCACTCGAGGACCTCATCTGGGACATGCTGACCGAACCGCGGACCAAGAAGGACCTGGCCGAGAAACTGAACCGCTCATCCGACCACATCAAGGCCGCCGTTGATTCCCTTTTCTCGGCCGGCCGGCTCAGTGGGGCTAAGGTCTCGTATCCAGGGACAAATCGCTCGTACCCGGGCATCCAACGTAGGCAGGCGCCCCCATCGGGACTTTCACCGGGACTCGACCCGAGCGGGACCTTACCGGGACTCGCCGGGACCTCGTGGGTAGACGACAGCGAACCATGAACAACATCAACGACTTCCACCGGGACTTTTCACCGGGACTCCATCGGGACTCCACCGGGACCGGGACTCCTCTCCCCCTAGAAGGGGAGGGTCAGTCCCGCTCGATGGTCCCGAGTCCCAGTGAATCCCCACCCTACCTGGGTCAAAAGATACCTCACGCCGGGTCATCCGTGACCCACCCGTCCCGCGCGCGACTCTCACTTACAGGAACCTACATGACCAAGCTCGTTGCCCTGCTCTTGGTACTCCTAGCTCTCGGTTGCTCTCTGGACACGTCGGCGGCCCCGACCATGCTGGCGGGCCTCAGCTGCGACTGGGAGGCGGGTGAGACCGTCCTTCTGCCGCCCGACGCCGGCTACTGCTGGTCGTCGCCTGACCCAGAGGTGGTCATCACTCCGGACTGGGTCAACAGCCCGTGCGAGGTCGACAGGTGGCGGCGGGACAGCTGGGAGGCGGGAGAGTCGGTTCGCACATGGGCCCGCATATGGACCCTGTCGGAGCAGCGCGGAGTCGAACTTGTTTCGAAGGAATGCCTATGAAA
>JAYUYU010000528.1:0-5216 GCA_043752365.1 Myxococcales bacterium
CGCCGCTCACCAGCACACTGAAGACAGTGCCGTGGACCACGACCTCCGCGTCGGGTGTCATGACCGAAAACTGCCGCCCCGGTAGGAGCGAGGGAACCCGGCACAGAACGCCGCCCGCCAACAGCTGCACGCTGCTCGAAGGTTGCGCGCGCAGACCGCCCAGCGCCAAGCGGCTGCTCTCGAAGAGCTCGATCTGAAGCCCGTCATGCGTCCGAACACGAGCGCCAGAGTGGACGCCACTGGCCAGCTGACTCGAAGCCGAGATTGGCGTCGGCGCCGCACCCGACGACATACTGAAGGCCGCGCCTGCATCGAAGCGCGTGATAGAGCCACGCACACTCTCGACAGTCAGCGTCTCGGCGACCACCGGCGAGGCACCGTCGAGCCCGAGCCAGGCTCCAGCGCCGACGACGACGGTAGCGGCGGCGGCCAAGATCGCCTGGCGGCGCCAGCGCCTGGCGCGCTCCGCTTGCAGCTCGCTCGGGACGCGCAGAAGCTGCGCGGTGACCTCTGCTCGGTTCACCTTGAATTCTTGGCCATCCAAATCGATCGACCGTGCGCCGAACACCGCTAAGAGCTCTTTGACCTTGGCTTCGTCGCTCATTCGGTGCCTCGCCCACGTTGCAGCTCGATGCGGCGTAGGAGCTCCTTGCGCCCGCGGAACAGCCGCGACTGCGCGGCCGCCAACGAAACGTTGGTGAGCGCAGCCGTCTCCGCCAAATCGTGCCCGACCATATCGTGCAACAGCACGGCTTCTGCGAGTTCGGCCTTCATTCGGGCCAGGACCCCTTGAATGGCGAGCAGCTGGCGCCGAGCTTCGAGTTGGCGTTCCGCATTGGCCGAGCCTGCGATCTCCAGCAGCGCTCCCCCGGCAAGCTCGTCCCGACGAAAAAGGCCGCGCTCGCGCACCTTCAGACGCAAAGCGTCCAGCGCTACGTGCGTCGCGATTCCGGACGCCCAAGCGGTCAAGCTCAACACCTGCGCCGTGCGCCGTTCGAGGAGCGAGCGCAGGATGCGCTCGAACGATACCTGAACCAAGTCGTCATAGTCGGGGCCGGAATCTTGCAGGATTCTTTGCAGGCTGCGCGCCACAGTCGGATAGAGCCGGTCATAAAGTGCATCCGCCGCCCACTTCTCACCTGCGGCAATAGCGTTCAGCACCTGCTGGTCGCTTGCGTCACCGCTGGAAGCTTGGGCCTGAAGGCGCACCTCCGCCTTGCTGGCTTGAGATGCGGCTCGCTGGGCGTTGGGGGGTGTCAAGAGAGGAGACCCAGGCCGGTGGCTGAGAACCATGCCCGGGTTATCCGTTTCAGTGAACACCAACTGAGTCGGCCGGTGGCGACAATTGCATGCAAAAACTTTCGCTAGCGCGCAAAACGCGCTCCCACACTCACCCCTGCCCGGACCAACGGCTCTCGCCCTGCGACCTCGTCTCGGACTTCAATCTTGACCGGCGGCGTCAAGGTTGCGACATCGGCACCCAGCAGCAATCGAAAGCTGTCTGAAGCCCGCAAGGCCAAATTGAGCCCAAGTCTGCCGCCAAAGCGCGTCTGGCCTCCCGTTTCGGTGCGCCCGCTTTCGGGGTCCTGGGCGGCCACCACCAAGCGTTCGACGACCAGCTCACCCGCAAGCTCGAGGTTGACCAAAGCCGCAGGCCTTCCAAAACGGGAGCCGACGCCCGCAGACATTGAAAGCCAGCGCAATCGCGGACTGTCGGGGCCCTCCGCATAGCGAAGGCTGCTCAGCACGATTACCGGGACCGTCGGAACTCCAAACCAGGGTCGCAACAGCCCGCCCCAAGAACCTGCGCCAGCGGTAAGCCCGCGGCCGCTGGAAAGAGCAACGTCGAGCCCCCAGGCATAGGCGGAGGCAGGCTCAACGACGTGTCGGCGCGGCGGCGCCTGCGCTGGGGGCTGCGGCGCTTCAGTGCGTCTCGCCCTACGGGCGTCGGCTTCCGCCACGAGCGCTGCCACGACTAGCCCAGCCGACGCCCAGCGGCTTTCCACGCTGTCGTTGGCGGAGAACGAGAGCCGCCGCCGCGCCAGCAGAGCGCCACCGGCTGACGCGGCCCGAAACTCGATCTCGAGCTGCTCGCTCCTATTCCAGCGAAGAACGGCGTAGTAGCCGAGGACGCCGGGGCCAGTTTCATAATCGACGCGCCGGCAACGTCCGTCTCCCAAGGCTTTGTCGCAACGACTGACCGCGACCTGGACGGCCGTCGAAGCCAAATCAGCAGGAACGTCCAGGACGACGGCGGGCAGCATCTCGCGGGGGGCCAGCCTAGCAGTAACTTCCCTCAGCCAACGCGGACTGCCGACTTCTGCGGTTTCCTCGGCAGCTCTAGAGTAAAGATGCAGCCTTTGCCGGGGAGGTCGCGCACGCTGAGCGCGCCGCCGTTGGCCTTGGCGGCTTTGAGGCAGATAGACAGGCCGAGCCCTACGCCGGTGCGATCGGGGCTGCGTTGTTCGAAGGGCCGAAACAGCTCCTCGGCTTTGCCAAGGGGCAGACCACCGCATGCATCCTCAACGTCGAACAGCACGCGGTCGGCGGTGACGCGGGTAGTTAGAGAAACGGCGCTGTGCTTGTGCGTGAACTTGAACGCGTTTTGCAGCAAATTCGCGAGCGCTGCCGCCAAGATTTGGCGATCGCCCTCGATAGTCACGCCCCGTTCTCCGGAGCTGGCAGTAAAATGCACTCCGGCCGCTCGGGCCTGGATGAGCGCGCCGATTTCGACCTCTTCGATGAACTCCGCGACCAAAATGCGTTCGAGACGCTCCACGCCCGCGTCGAGGCGAACCTCCGTGAGCGAGCGATCGATCAGGTTTCTGAGCCCCAAGAGCGACCGATCTAGTACGGCGCCGGTGCTCCCGCTCACGGCGACGCGGCCGCTCTTGATCAATTCGAACGAGATGGTGGCCGTGTTCAGGTGGTTACGCAGCTCGTGCGCTAGGACGCCGAGGCGCTCCGTGCCCTCGTCGACGACAGCGCCTTCACGCAGGTTGGCGTACTCGGTGACGGCCGCGGCGATCGCGTCGTCCAGACAGAGGTTGAGGGTCTGAACTTCATCCGGTGGAATCGCAGCCTGCTGCTCCACAGCGAGCTCGGTGATGGCCTGGCAGACGTCTCCATAGTCGCGCACCACTTGCGCAACCGTGAGCCCTAGCGAATGCAGGTCTTGGCCATGCCTGCCCGCGCTCCTGCTGAGCTGTTCGTGGTCGATGACGTCTGTGGCCTTGGCTAGACGTAGCGCGTCGCCCAGCTGATCCAAAAACACGGGAACACCATTGCTCAGCTCGGCTTGGCTCGGCTTGGGACCAGTGCGCGACGCCACCCGTTCCTGTGCGCGCGCGATGATGGCGTCGCGGTTCGAGATGATGAACTCGTCGAGCATGCGCGGAACTTGGGCTGACAGCGGCGGGTACGCAAGCTGGCCGGCAATGAACAGCGCTCGGAGCGGCTGCGCTCGCGGGGCTACGTGCAATTCTTGCGTTAGCAGGGTCTCTTGTTGCACATCTTGCGCAGATCACGAGTGTCCAATTCCGCCCCGCCCTCGTCGGCGGGATAGCCCGTTGAACCGGTTGGGACCGCAGCCAAGCCCTTGCCGCCGTGCAACGTGGTTTTGGTTCAAGGCTTCAGGCGGTTTGGCGCCAAGGCGCCGTGTCGAAGTCCCAGACATCCTTCGCGTTGACGTTGAGCTCGCACACGCGACTGGCGACAGCGACCGGACTAGCGGCGTCGCCCTGCGAACCCGCGCCCGCGTTGCCTGCGACGGCCGCGCTTGAGCCCGCAGCCCCTCCCTTGCCGATACCGCTGCTTGCGCCACCGGTCGAGCTGGAACCACCGGCGCTAGCCGCCATGCCGCCGCCCGTCGCCCGTGGCGTGTCGGCGCAGGCCTGCGAAAAGACACCAAGACCCAGCAACAACGAAAGCGCGCGGTACCACAGTTGCACACGTCCCCCGACCTCAGCATGAGGGTCAAACATCCGACATTTTTGGGACGCTTCCGGAACAAAAGCTGTGGGCTCGAATCAGCTAGTCAGCTGACTGGGTTGACGGTGCGTGTGTAGGCTCACGTTGCCAGCCTATGGCGCCTCAATCATGATGGATAGTGATGGCCTCACGTTTGCTGACTAGCTTCGCTGCAGTGGGGCTGATGGCGTGTGCGACGGGAACCGGGCCCAACGACAGTGAAGGGATAGCGTTGAGTGGCGACGGCGGCAGCGCAGCGCCCACGACTGGAGGAACTGCCGGTGGATTCGCGAGTGGAGGTGATGGCGCAGCTGCAGGTGGCGCGACCGCCGGAAGCATGGCGGCGGGAGGAGTGACGAGCGAAGGCGGTAGTGGCCCGAGCGGTGGCGGTCGTTCGGGAATGGGCGGGGCAAGCGGGGCTGGCCTGGGCGGCGGTGGCAAGGCGGGTAGTGGCGGCGCAGCCGGTACCGGCGGAATGCCCGGTGCCATGAAGCCCTCGGCAATCACGGTCGCAACCACTTATCAGGCAACGGCGCTGCATGCACCTAGTGACGGTGGGACTCCGTACACGGATACCTGCCCGCAAAACCAAGTATTGATCGGTTTTCGTTCCACCATTGACAATGCCCACATGGGCGCCGGTCTCCGCAGTGTGGGTGGCGTCTGCGGCACGCTGAGCGTAGGCCAGAACACACCCCCTGCAGTTACGATTGCGAAAGCTGCCGACTTGCCGGAACGTCAGTCGCCAGCCACCGTCGTAGAGACAGCGCTTTGCCCCGACAACCAAGCCATGATTGGCTTCAGCGGTCGCAGCAACCTCTACATGGAAGCCCTGTTGTTCCGTTGTGCGCCGCTCACCATCGGCGGCACGGCGCCCAACTTCACCCTCCAGCTCGGCGCCGCGACCACGTCCGCTCCAATCGGAGCCGAGGGCGCGGGCAACGCCTTCGACCTGATCAGCTGCGCCGCTGACGAGGTCGCGGTCTCCCAAACGATAAAGGCCGGTGATGCCATCGATAGCTTCGGCCTGCGCTGTGCGGCGCTTACTCTCGTCGTAAACTAGGGCGCTCCGTTTCGTCGCTAGAAGATGTTGGCGGTAGCCCGGGGCGAGACTCAGCCTCGAGCACCTGGCAGCGCACCTGCCGCCTCGGGTGCCGTAAAATCGCCGAGACTTTCGATTTCCGTCACGCCCATGGCGTGCAGGACCGACACCAATAACCGTGTGTGCTGCAACGGCTGCGGCAGTT
>JAYUYU010000529.1:0-12628 GCA_043752365.1 Myxococcales bacterium
CCAGGCAGCGCTTCTATCTCGACCACCGGCAGTTGCCTGAGCTCGAGCTCTGACGTGAACGTGGCAAGCGCCGCGAAGCGCGGACTTCGACCGTAGTACTTCAGGCCGTAAGTGCCGACGCGAGTAGCACGCTCCGACGGTGGACCCGAGTACGCCACGAAAGCCAGGTCCAGCGTGCCGCGCTCGACGCGCTCGAGCAGGCTCTGGGTGCGGCCCATCCACAGCTTGAGCTTCAAGTCCCGGTGCTCGGTTTGCAGCCAACTGAGGCAGCCGGGCAACACATGGGTTCCCAAACTGTCGACGGCGCCGACCCGCAGGTCGAAATAGGCATCTTGAGCCGCGCGCTGAACTTGGAGCCGGGCGCGCTCGCTATCTCGCACGAGCTGGCGTGCGCCCGGAATCAGTGCTCGGCCTGCGGCGGTCAGCAACAGCCCCCGGCCTTGTCGATCGAACAGGTCGGCGCCTACCTCCTCTTCGAGGAGCTTGAGGCTACGGCTCACGGCCGGCTGCGTCAGGTTCGCTTCACGACCCGCGCCGGTTACCGAGCCCGTGTCGACAATCTTCAGGAAGAGTTGCAGACGTTCGAGATTCATGCCGAGTGTTTATGGGTAACCATGCGTTTTTTGCATGGGCTTCTAGCGAGTCGAAGCATCGGCTAGCATAGCGCTGTATGCGAAGCTTGCGGCCAAGGGCAGCGATCGAGAGCGGGTTTTGCCTGCTGCTTGGCCTGGTGATGGGTGCTTGCGGAGCGGGGGACGCGAACCTGGACGTGAACCTGGACGTGACGGACGCCGAGCTCGACGTCGTGCAAGTGTCGACGCTAACTACCGTACAAGCGTCGTCGGGGCTTTTTTTGTCGCCGAGCCCGCGGCAGGACGTGCCCGGCTACGTCGCTCGCGGAGCGCCTAGCGCGCCGGTGCGGCCGGCCGATGGCGTCGACCGCGCCAAGGTCGACCTCGCGTTGTTGTTTCAAAGCGTGCAGGCCGGCGCGCTTCCCGAGCTGGAGGCCGAGCTGCGCCTACGAAGCAGCGGCGAATGGTCGTCGATAGAGCACTACTTCCCGGCCGTGGTGCCCAGCGGGCGCGGAGTGCGCTGGCCGCTCCAACCGCTGCGGGCTGAGGTCAGCGACAGCACGGGTATCTCGACCGAATGGAGTGGCTGGCAGGCCTTCGGCGGACTTCGAGTGCAAAGTCCCGCAGCCAGCAACGGCGCGAGCGCCGCTGTCGCCACGCTCGACTTCGAAGTGCGCGGGGCACCGTCCCCGCTGGTCCTGACCTTGAACGACGCTGAGCAATTGGTCGTGACCAATCAGTCGGGTCGGACAATCGAGCGTTCGCTCCTCATTTATTCGCACCCGGGGGGCGTGGCCGTGACGGCGCTGAACGCGCTCGGGCCCGGTGACAGCAGCATCACGACCTTGGGTCCGAAGGAGCGGCCGCCCGAGCAGTTGTTGGAGCTCGCTCGGGCTGCCTTGGCCGATTTTTTTTCGGGCAGCGTTGGTGCCGATTTGGGCGCGGCGATGGCCCACGCCAAGTCGATACCATTCCTTGAAACCCAAGGATTTCGCCTGATTTCACTGCTCGACGAAGGCCAAGCCCCGGCCGAGCTGCTGTTCTCCAAGCCGCCGACCACGCTTCGCCAGGTCGTGGTTTCGCACTCCGAAATTCTGAAGCTGGAAGAAGAGACTCACGTGCTGAGCGTGGTTTCCGACGAGAGCTTGGATGCGGCTACCGTCGCTACCACTTTGGGCCGTTTCAGCGAGGGGAAACTGGAGTTTGCCGTGACGAGCGCCGACCCAGCGCTGAGCCTGCGCGCGCAGAGCCTGCTCGACCAGCTCCGCAACCGCTGACCCACTCAAAGCGGGCCAAACGCCACCTCCGGGAATGTCGTCAGGGCCCCAACGCCGTTTCCGAGGTCGTCGCTGACAGCGCACCGAAACGTTCCGTCGTCGGCCGGCAAAACTTCGCAAACTCGCCCCCGGTCGTCGACGAAGTCGCCCGTCGGCACCACCCCTGGCGAGGCTCGGCGCCAGTCGGCTTGCACCGGCAACAAATCCATCTGGCCCACGCTGAACCAGTCGACGTAAAGCGGACCCGTGCCGCGGCGCAGCTTGCGTGCGGTGGGCAGCATTCCGGTCAGGTCGCGACCGGGCGCAGATAGTTGCGGCGGGGCGCCGCTCGCGTCGGCGTTGCAGGTGAAGGTTATCGGCTGCTCCAGCGGCATGACGTAGTCCCACCTGAAGGTGGCCGTCGCTTGCTGGAGCGAGAGCACGCGCGGCGGCAGCGAATGGTCGTCTTGGACCGCGAACACCGCGCTTCCGCATGCCGGCGGGTAGGGCGTCAGAAATGCAGGAGCAGTGCAGTCGGCGTTCAACGCCGCGAAGAACTTGCCCGCAACAGCGGCTGCCGGGCGAGCGATGGGCTCCGGGACGCACTCACCGTCGCGCTGGAATTCGCAGGGGGTTCGATCCGCCCCGGTGACGCCCAAGCTGAGCTCCGCGCCGTCATCGGCCAGCAAGCGCGTCAAGCGCAGGCCCTCACCCACGCTCAGGCTAACCCGCTGCCCGCTAACGAGCTCGGTTTCCTCGAGCGGCACCAGCCGATGAACCGGGGGAGCCAACTTGTAAGGGGGGCTCGCCAGCTGACAACGCGCGTTGTATACCGCATACAGGCTCGGCCCAGTGCCGCGGATGACTTGTTCGCTCAGCTGCTCGCCGATGCGATAGGCGTCACGATGCGGCGGCGCCGCGCCCGGACAACTCGGCGCGGCATCGGTGGCGACGCCGCTGACCGCTTGGCCCACACTCGAGGCTACTGGGTTTCCCGGTCGGTCGATCCAAGCGGCCGGCTCCGTGCACCCGGCGTCCGTGTACACCACGACCACGCTCGAACTCGGCACGCAGCGCTGGGCGGCCCCCAAGCGGTCGGGCACGAAATCGCAGTCGAACCCCAGCTGCTGATCGTGAAATGTCTGGAATAGTCGTGCTTCGTTCGAAGAATAGCCCAGCGCAACCAGCCGCGTTCCGCTCTGCGCGAAGGCAAGCGCCATCTCCGAGGGCGCGTCCTCTTCACCGCCGGCTGCGGCCCCGGCCCCGCCCCCCCCCGCGCCCGTGTGCGCCACGTCGCCCGTTCGCCCACAACCGACCGCAGCCAAAAGCAGCGAAACCGCCCAACCCTGGGATACCCGTAACCTCATCGATTCGAGCGTAGCGAGCGGGGCTCCCCCCGTCCAATCGCGTTATTGCATGGGACAGCATGCATTTTGGTGATGGGTCGTTGGAATGACCTCACGGCTCTGCGGCGGGCGAGCACTGCCGCAGAGCCGTGCGCGTGCTCGGTGTTCGCAGGATTTTCCGCGCTGTCGAGCCAGCAACCCCCATGGGTTATACCGTCGCGGCGGAGTCGTGATGTGGGGTGTCCCGGCCACCCGAGAAAGACTTCGCAGCTGCGGAGTCGCCCGCGGACGCGCCGAAGTCGGCGGACCGCCCAGCCGCGTTCGGCGCCGCCTCGGCGCTGAGAGCGCAGGAAACGGTGCCACTCCGCCGGGGAAGACCACGCCAGCCCTCACCGGATCGTCAGCAGGCTTGCCCGCGAGGGCCACGATCGCCTGTCCCCTGTAGCCATTGGGTAGGGTGCGGCCGCTCGGCTGGACGCGAAGCCTCCCTTTTCCCAAATAGTTTTCAACGCCGTGGGCCTAGCCGTGTTCTACGGGGATAAATGGCCTTCCCCCGCCTGGTCCGGGCCCCGGATCCCCCGCAAGCCGCGCTGGCCGAGCGCAGCGACGACGAGCTGATGCAGCTGGCGTGCGCTGGCTTGCGCAGTGCGTTTGCGGTGTTGGTGGAACGCTACACGCTGCGGGTCGTCAACCTGTGCGCCCGTTTCGTGAATGACGCTCAGCTTGGGCGCGAGTTGGCGCAGGACAGCTGGGTACTGGTCTGGCAGGGCCGCGACCGCTACCGCGGCGACGGCAGCTTCGTGGCTTGGTTAGTAACAGTAGCGCGCAACCACTGTCGCAACGAGCTGCGGCGGCGCAAAGTCGTAAGGTCGCACGAACGCGCCGAGCTCGACGAAGACGCCGCACAGTCGGCGAGACAACTCGATGGTTTGCTGGTCGAGGAACGCAGGCGCCGCGTTCGCAAAGCGCTGTCCGAGCTCTCCTTTCCGCTGCGCGAGGCGCTGCTGCTGCGCTACGCCGAAGAGCTGCGCTACGACGAGATAGCAAGCGTGGTCGGCAGCGGCGAGTCCACGCTGCGCTCGCGCGTGCATCATGGGCTCAAAGCACTGAAAGACAAGCTGGAGGAAGACGCATGAGCGACAAGCGATGCCCGGGCGAAGCGGAGCTTTTGAGCTTCGTCGACGCGGATTTGCCGCCAGAGCAGCTGGCTTACATCGAAAAGCACCTCGAGCTGTGCAGCGCTTGCGCCAAGCAGGTAATGGCTCTGAGCACGCTCGTCGGCGACGTTGCCGCGCCTTTGCCGCAGCAGCCGCTCGACGTGGGTGCGCACGTGGCGGCGGTGATGCAGCGGCTCGACTCGCCGCTAGCGGCGCCAGGCGGGGCACGGCTGCTGGCTTGGTGCGGTGCGTTGGCGGCAGCAGCCGCTGTGCTGTTGCTTTTCACGAAGCTGCCCGGGTACGCTTCGGGCGGCGCGGTCAATGAAACGGGCGAGTTTGCGGCGCGGGGCGGCCCGACGACTCCTTCGTTGTCGCGCGACGTGGGGGTGCAGCTTTATGGCCTGCAACAATCGCTGGTGGCCCTGCGCGCCGGCAGCCACATTACCGCCAAGACCCCGCTCACGGCGGGGCTGCGCAACGTCGCCAGCGAGCGCGCCTACTTGCTGCTATTCGCCGTCGACGCGCAGCGAGCCGTGCATTGGATAGCGCCCGAATACACCAGCCCGGGCTCGGATCCAGAAGCCTACCCGATTGCGCCGGCCAGCGCCGAGCGACTGTTGCCCAATACGGCCGTGTTCGACGACCTGGCGCTCGGGGAGCTGCGAGTCGTGGCCCTCATCAGCAGCACGCCGCTGCACGTGTCGGATATCGAAGCGCTGCCGGCGAGCGAGCTAGGAGCCGCGGAGCTGCGCAAGCGCTTCTCTGGCGCAGAGCTGCGCGAAGTTTCACTCGACGTTCGCTGAGTATGACCCGATGACCTCACGCTGCTTTGCTCGCTCGTTCGTGGCCCTGCTGGGGGCTGGCCTCACGCTGCTTTGCTCGCTGCCCGCGCTAGCCGACACTCCCCCAGCGGCAGCGGCAACCCCCGTCGCAGCGGCACCGCCCGAGCGGCTCAGCTTTGCGGTGATCGTCGGCAACAACAAGAGCCTGGGTAACCGCCGCGCCGAGCTGCGTTACGCCGACGACGACGCCGCGCGCTATTTCGAGATTTTGCAGACGATGGCGCCCGGACGAGTCTCGTTGTTGGCCGACTTCGATCGCGACACGCAGCGCCTTTTCCCGATTGCGCACGCCGCCGCCTCCAACCCCTCGCGGCGCAATCTGCAAGTCGTGGGCAAGCGCTTGGCGGCCCAAGTTCGGGCAGCTCGGGCGGCGGGCCACGAAACCGACGTGTACTTCATTTTTGCAGGTCACGGCGACGTGGCCGAGGGCGAAGGCTTCATCGAGCTGGCCGAAGCGCGCTTTCGCGCCGACGATCTCGCGACGTGGCTCGGTGCGATCCCATTTTCGCGAGGGCACGTGATTTTGGACAGCTGCAATTCGTTCTTCATGCTCGGAGCGCGCAAGCCCGGCGGTCGTCATTTTGCAACCTCGGACGACGCTTCGCGCGCGCTAGCTGCGCGCTTGCCCAACGTCGGCGTCTTTCTGTCCACCAGCGCCGACGGCGAGGCCTTCGAGTGGTCCGAGCTCCAATCGGGCATTTTTAGTCACGTCGTGCGCTCGGGCTTGATGGGCGGCGCGGACGCCAACGGCGATGGCCAGGTCAGCTATTTGGAGCTCGCCGCCTTCGTGGACACCGCTACCAGCGACGTTCGCAACCCCAACATGCGGCCGCACGTATTCGCGCGCGGTCCCGGCGCGAAGGGCGCCGCCCCCATCGCCGATTTGCAAAGCATGACGGCGGTGCGGCGCTTCGCGCTCAGCGACTCCGGGCCCTTGCGCTTGCGGCTGCGCGACCCGAATGGCCTGACGCTGGTGGACGCACACAGCGAAGGCGCAGAACAATTGCGGCTAGCGGTGCCCGAGAGCTGGGCGCGCGGCTCGGTGTTGGAGCGCATGACGGGCGGCGTCAGCTCGGCCCTGTACGGGGTGCCGGAGCCCGACGGCGTCGTCACACTCGCGGCGCTGACGCCGGTCGCCGCCACCAGTACGGGCCGCGGCCCGAGCGAAACCTTCGAACCCCTATTTTCAACCCCGTTCGGACCCAGCGCGCTGCGCCAGTATCAGGTAACCGAGCACCAAAAGCCGCCTGCCGTCTACGGTGTCTCGCGCGAAGATTCGCGGCGGATGCAACTCGTGCTCGACCAGCTCGCCAGTGTCGAGCGCGGCAAACGCATCAGCGAGTCCATCGGAGGCTTGGGCTTCGGTGTTCTGCTCGGCGGTGCCGGCGTCGGTTTGCTGCACGTCGACGCTGACGCCAGCAGCAGCGACAAGCTGGAAGCGCGCATCCTCGGCGGCTCTTTGCTCGGACTCGGCGGCTTATTCATCGTGGGCGGAACAGGCTCGTTGATTGCTACTGGCAAGGCCGAAGAGGCAGCTGCTGAATTTCGCCAGGGGATTCGCGTCGGTCAAGATCCCTCCCAAGCCTTCGCTCAAGCCGACGCGATGGTGCAGAACCTGGTCGAGACACGCCGCCAAGAGCGCCTGGCGCAAGGCTTGATCGGCTCAATCGTGATTGCCGGTTGTGCGACCGGGCTCACCGTGGGTGAGATTGCCATGCAGGGCGGCGGCGACCGCATGGGGCGACGGCTCGGCTGGGGCGGCGGCATGCTCGGCGGCGCCATGATGCTGGGTGACGCATTGTGGATGGACCAGCCCGAAGACGCTCTATCGCGCATTTGGCGCCAAGATCCGAGTTTGCATCAGTATCAAACACCCAAGCTCAAGCCTGCCATCAGCGTCGGTAGTGATGGCGCGTTCCTGAGCCTATCGGGTTCTTTGTAATTCGTTCGTCAGGGTTCAACGCGCGGGCCGTGGCCGTGTTCTTCCCTGCGTGACAGAAGCACGAGTCGCCAAGTTTCGCTCTCCCACGTTGCTGGGCCTGCTCGCCGCGCAGCTCGCGCTCGCAGGTTCGTTGCGCGCCCAAGAAGTCCCGGCCGAGCCGGAGCCCGAAGCCGAGTTCGAAGGCCTAGCCGAGGTCGAAGCCCCGCCGACGGAAGCGACCAAGCGCGTCTTGGACGAGCAGCAGCTGACTAGCTTGCCCGGTACGCGCGGCGACGCCATCCGCGCGGTCGAGGTGCTACCGGGCGTCGCGCGGACTCAGTTCGGCGCGAACCCCGGTGCGCCGCCGTTGCGCGGTAGCGCCTCCAACGAGAGCGCGGTGTTCTTCGACGGCGTGCAGGCCCCGCTGCTCTACCACTTTGGTGGCATCACCAGCGTCTTCAACTCACACCTGCTCGAGAGCGTGACGCTGTACCCGGGCAACTACTCGGCGCGCTACGGCCGCGCCGCCGGCGGCATTGTGGAGGCCCGCGTGCGCGAACCCCGCAGCGATCGAGCTCATTTCATGCTGGAACTCAGCGCCATCGATAGCTTCGCGCTGGCCGAAGGGCCGCTCGGCAAGCGCACGTCGGTCGCCGTGGCGGCTCGGCGCAGCAACATCGACTTCTTTATCGATTCGCTGATCACGGACGACTCCACCGCCGTGATCGCCGCGCCCGTCTACTGGGACTACCAGGCCATCGTTGCGCATCGCTTCAACGCCAACCACCGGCTGCGCGCCATGGCCTACGGTAGCTACGACGCCTTCAAGCTCTTCGTCGGCAAGGCGGGGGAAGATCCTGCGCTCCACGGCGATGTGGGCACGAGCGGAAGCTTTCACCGTTTGCAGGTTTCGCTGAAGAGCAAGCTGGGTGACGTCGTCGAGCAAGAGTTGACGCTCGCCGCCGTGGGGGAGCCGGGCCACGGCAACGTCGGCAACGTCGAATTCGACTACAAGAGCACGACCGGCAACGCGCGCGCACAATGGTCGGTTTTCGCGGCGCCTTGGTTGCGACTCGACGCGGGCCTGGACGCCATCTTGCTTTACGCCCGCTATCACTTCAGGGGCCCTTCGCCAGCGCCCACGGAGGGCGTGCCGAGCCAAGGCTCGCTCGCAAGCGAAACCACCACCAGCCTGAATTCGTCGATCAGCTCGGCGCGTCCGGCCGGCTTCGTGGAGGCTTCGCTGCACCCCACGCGGAACCTCTTGCTGATCCCGTCGCTGCGCGCCGACTACTACTCCGATACCGGCAGCTGGAGCCTCGATCCGCGTTTTTCAGGTCGCTGGGGCGTCACGCAGGCGACCACACTCAAAGCCGGGGTGGGCCAGTACTCGCAGCCGCCCGAGTACTGGGAGGTCGTCAAAGAATTCGGTAACCCGCAGCTCCACCCCTACCGCACGCTGCAAACGTCAGCAGGCGTAGAGCAGCAAGTGGGAGCGCGACTCCGCGTCGATGTCGACGGGTTCTACAAGCGCTGGGACGAGCGCGTCGTCGGCACGCTTGGCGGAGCAGCGCCCGTCTACGTCAACGGGGGCACCGGCAAGGCCTACGGCTTCGAGCTCTTGTTCGACCTGCAGGTGACGAAAAGAACGCGCGCCTTGGCGGCGTACACGCTATCGCGAAGCTTGCGCAACGACGGGCCTGGCGCTCCCGCTAGGCTCTTCGACCACGATCAGACTCACAACCTTTCGCTCACCGGCAACGTAGACTTGGGCCGCGGTTGGCAAGCAGGCGCGCGCTTTCGCTACGTCACGGGCAACCCCTACAGCGCCGTCGTCAGCGCCGTGTACGACGCTTCGAGCGACACCTACCGACCGCTGTACGGCGAGGTGAACGGCGCCCGCAACCCCGGGTTCCATCAGCTCGACCTTCGCTTGGAGAAGCTGTGGCAGTTGGGGCCCATTGCGCTCACGACCTTTCTCGAGGTCATGAATGTTTACAACGCCAAGAATCAGGAGCGGCGCCGCTACAGCTTCGACTACTCGAAATCGACGAGCGTGACCGGCCTGCCCTTCTTTCCAAACTTGGGAGTGCGAGGAGAGCTATGAAAAATATCTGGATTTTGGCTGCTTTTGGCGTGTGTTCGCTCGGCTGCGACGACGCGCTCGAACCCGCCCAGCGCATCGACGAGCCGCGCGTGCTGGGCGTTCGGCTCAGCACGGAACGCGGCGAGGCCAGCCTAGTCCCGGGCGAGCCAGCGCTGGCCGAGCTCTTGTTGGCCGGCCCTGACGGGCCCCAAGCGGCGCGCATTGCCTACCGCTTTTGTGAGGCGGCAAGCTCGCAGCGCGGCGTACCGTATTGCGTAAGCGATGCGTTCGCCGAGGGCGTAACGGATGTTAGCGCTGGTCCATTGGTCTTCGATGTTCCGACCACTCTCGAACCTGGCGCGCGGCTAGCTCTCCTCGGCGTTGGGTGCCCCGATGGCGAACCGACGCTTGCCGACACCCCGCTGGACGACCGCTGCTCGAGCGCCGCAAAGCCTCTGAGCTTCAGCTTTGACGCCTGGACGCAGCGCGATGTGCCTCGGCTCAACCCCGACCTGGCCGGGCTCACTGTTACCCTTGCGGGTGACATTTTCGCAACGAGCCCAGCCCACACGGCGCCGGCTTGCGACGACGCGACACCCAGCCTCGAAGCCGGGCAGAAGCACCTGCTCGAGCTCGACCTGGGGCCCGCGAGCGCCAGCACGAATGAACTACAAATTTCGCACTTTTCTACGCGCGGCAAACTCGAGCGCCAGTTCAGCTTCCTGGCTGAAAAGCAGGCTCCGCGTGTGACGCTGACTTGGCACACGCCGCGAGAAGCCGGCCCGGTCAAGCAGTACCTGGTGGTGCGTGACGGGTCAGGCGGGGTGAGTTGGGCAACGTGGAACGTTTGCGTGCGCTGAAGGTGGAGAAGACATCATGAACATAGAAACGACGTTGAAGGCTTTGGTCGCGTTCGGCGCGACATGGGTCCTGTGGCTGTTGGTCGCGCTCAGCGTGCTCGCGTTGAGTGTGATTTTGGAGCGACTGGTGTTCTTCTGGCGCACGCGGGTCGACGCGGGCAAGCTACGCGCTGAGCTGAAGCGTGGCCTCACCGCTCGCCGCCTCGGCGACCTCGCGCAGCTGCTTGGCGAGGCCACGAGCCTGGAGGCGCGCATCGTCGGCGCGGGTCTCGGAGCGCGCTCGGCGCCGGAAGCCGAGCAGCTGATGCTCGCGGAAGCCCAGCTGCAACGGCTGCGCTCGGAAAAGAGCCTGGCGTTTTTGGGCACTCTCGGCAACAACGCGCCCTTCGTGGGGCTGCTCGGCACGGTGCTCGGCATCATTGGCGCCTTCCAGCAGTTGGAGCACGCGCGTGGCCAGGTCACCTCCGGTTTGATGGCGCAAATTGGTGAAGCCCTGGTGTCCACTGCGGTCGGCTTGCTGGTGGCATTGCCGGCGGTGGCGACCTACAACGCCTTTCAGCGGGCAATTCAGGTGCGACTGCAGCGCGGCGACGCCCTGGGGCGGGAGCTCATCGCCCACCTGCACCGGCTGGAGCCGAGCGGTGAAGCGAGCGTGCCCGAGAGCGGGCCCAAGCGCTTGGCGGGTGAGTGATGGCGACTCCCGTGGAACGCCCCGGCGAGCTGATCTCGGGTATCAACATCACGCCCTTGGTCGACGTCGTGCTGGTTTTGTTGATCGTGCTGATGGTGACCGCCCAGTATGCCGCCTCGCAGGCGCTGCCGCTCGACCTGCCCAAAGCCAGCACCGGCACTGCGACCCCGCGAGCACCGCTGGCCATCAGTCTGGACGCCACCGGCGCGATCTTCTTGGACAGCGTAAAGCTGAGCCGCGCCGAGCTTGCCGCGCGCATTCGCGCAGGCGGCGGCGCCTCCGAGCGCTCGGCGATGATCGCCGCAGACGGCAGCGCCGAGCACCGTGCCGTAGTGAGCGTCATCGACGTGCTGCGCGCCGAGGGCATCAGCAAGCTGTCACTCAACGTGGCCCCGGATGAGCCAGGGCCATGAAGCAGGCAGCCATCAGCTACGGTTGCCTGGCAGTCAGCGTGGCAGTGCACGGCGTGGCGGTGTTCGGTAGCGCTCAACCTGTCACCACGCCCCGGCGTCCGTTGTTCACCGAGTTGCAACTCGCACCGCTCGCGCCGCCGCCCACGCCGCCACCTGCTCCGCCACCACCACCACCACCCTTGCCCCGCCCTGATCCAGCACCGGTCTCAAGAGCTAAGCCGCCACCAGCTGCGCCGGCAGCGCCGAGCCCTCCAGCGCCTGAACCAGCGTCGACGCCGCCCGAACCCGAGCTGACCGGTCGCACGCTAACCACAACGAGCGATGCCAGCTGGTCGGCGCCGGCCGGCAACGGCGCTGAACGGGGCGGGACGCTCGGCTTTGGAGCCGTGGCTCCGCGGCCGTTGCCCAGCCTGGCCCTGCCGCGCACGTCGCCACTCCGTCTCCCAGCGACGCAGCCGTTCACGCAAC
Source organism: Myxococcales bacterium (assembly GCA_043752365.1). Classification (GTDB taxonomy): domain Bacteria; phylum Myxococcota_A; class Polyangia; order Polyangiales; family Polyangiaceae; genus PMG-095. The sequence continues at coordinate 11,613 of JAYUYU010000529.1, forward strand.
TTTCGCGAAAACCCACGCCGCCCGCGCTCGGCCTGGCGCTCGAACGCAACTACCCGGCTGAGGCGCGGCGCCAGGGTAAGGGCGGCGAGGCCAAGGTTCGTGCGTTGATCGACGCTCACGGCCGCGCCACCAGCGTGACCGTGAGCTCCGAATCTAGCCCCGGCTTTGGGGCAGCGTGCCAAAAGACGCTGCTGCAGAGCCAATGGACACCACCGCTCGGGCCGCGTGGGGAACCGACTGGCACTTTCGTGAGCTACCGCTGTCGTTTCCAAGTGAACGACTGAGCACCCGCCCGCCGCCCGAACCGCGCCCCGCAAACTCCCTGGCGCGCTAGGCTCGAAAAATCGACGCGAGCGCGGATCGCTTTTCGAGGTGGCGTCCTCTCTAGGCGATGAACACCTTGAAAGCCGCGTTTTACGTGAAGAATGTCCCGGGCTGGGAGCGTTTGCTACGGATTGCCCTAGCCGTAGCCAGCGCGCTGGTTGCGTGGGCATTGCTGCCTGCGCCGTGGAGCTGGCTGACGGCCGCCTCGGCAGCCGGCTTCGGCGCGACGGGACTTTTCGGCTTCTGCCCGGCCTGTGCGCTGGCGGGCCGGCGGCTACACAGGCAGGACTGAGCCGCGATGCAGGACCGGTTCGACCAAGCATTGCTCGAAGCAGCACGCTCCGGCGCTCCCAGCGCGCTCGAGCGGCTGCTCATTCAATGCCAGCCGGAGCTGCGCCGCTATGCGCAGCGCAGCTGCCTAATCAGCGACGTGGACGACGCCGTGCAAGAAGCGCTGCTGATCGCCTCACGCTACCTGAGCTCGCTGCGCCACGCGCGGGCCTGGTCGCGCTGGATGTTTCGCATCGTGCGCCGCGAATGCCACCGCATGGCGCGCGTCAGCCTGCGTCGAGACTTGTGGGGTGACGGCGTCGTCGAGACGCTCGTCGCCACGCGCAGCGAGCACGAGCTGCGCCTCGACCTCACGGCGGCGCTCGAATCGCTACCGCCGCAGTACCGCGACGTGCTGGTGC
>JAYUYU010000530.1:0-5202 GCA_043752365.1 Myxococcales bacterium
ACCAAGCCCCCGCCCGATGCACCCAGCCAAATCGCTGGGGTCAACAACGCCGGCCACAGTAGGCTGGTCGCTCCCGCCACCGGCGGCAGCCCGGGCACGTACTCGAAGGGCCGCAAGCGCGCGAAGCTGCGCGCGAACTGAAAGTGAATGTAGCTGTCGTCCAGCGGCGCCCCCAAGCTGCCTCCGCAAGCCGCCAGTACGGCAGAGCCCGCCCAAATGGCCAGCCCCAGCGTCACGAAAGCGAAGACTGCCAAGCACGCTGCATCAAGCCGGGCCCAGGCTTGCTCTGGCTGTGCTACGGCTCCGCCGCCATTGCTGACTGGGCCGCTCGAAGTCATGTCCGCCGCCTCTAACACGAAGCCGAACCCGTACGCTGACGCCCCGCGCCTCCCCGAGGCAAACGAGGTGGATCTGGCGCACTTGGTCTTGCCCGGGTTTCCGGTCGAGCTGGAGATTGGTCCCGGGCGGGGTGGCTTCTTGTTCGAGCGCCTGGCGGCAGTCCCGGACCTTTGCATGCTCGGCTTCGAGATCCGTCGCAAGTGGGCGACCATCGTCGACAACAAGCTGAAGGCGCACGGCTTGGGCGCGCGTAGCCGGGTTTTTTACGAAGACGCTCGCACCGCGCTGCCGCGTCTGCCGCCCGCGTCGCTATCGCGCGTGTACATTCATTTTCCCGACCCCTGGTGGAAGAAGCGGCACGAGAAGCGGCTGGTCGTGAACGCGAACCTGCTGCCCGACGTCGTGCGCGCGCTGGTGCCAGGCGGGGAGCTGTTCGTCCAAACAGACGTCGAGGATCGCGCGCTCGAATACGAAGCCGCCATCAACGCCGCCCCCGGCCTCGCGCCCGTGCCGGGCGGCCCGCGCCTGACCGAAAACCCCTTCCTCGCCCGTAGCCCCCGCGAACACCGCGCCATCAAGGACGGGCTGCCGATACATCGCTTGCTCTACCGCAAAGAGTAGGGCTAGCCTGCCTGCAATCATGCGGCTTCGATTCCGAGCGGCCTTCGCTTTGACCCTGGCTTTGGCCGGGTGCGCCACGTACCGGGAAGACCTGTATCGCGGGCAGCGGCTGTACGAAGAGAACCAGTACGAGCGTGCGCTGGCCCTGTGGCGCGTGCTCGAGTCGGACACCGACTCGCTCAGCTTCAACGAGCAAGCGCGCTATGCCTACCTGCGCGGCATGACCGACTACCGGCTGGGCTTCCGCGCGGATTCACGACACTGGCTCGCCATCGCCAAAGCCATCGAGCAAGAGCACACCGGCGGTTTGAGCCCCGAGTGGAAGCAGCGCCTCGACGAGTCGTTGGAAGACTTGAACAAGGACGTCTACGGCGGCGCCGAGCGCTTCGACAAGAGCCGGTCCACGTTCAAAGAGCACACGAAAGAAGCCGGCGACGACGCGGGCGGCGACGCCGACAAGGCCAGCGGCAAGTGCTACGCCAACTCGGACTGCCCGGCTGGCTTCATGTGCGACAGCAAACAGTGCGTCAAGTTGTGAGTCGCGCGAGGCGCGAGGGGTGATTAGCCGCTCGCCCTCACGCTCACCATCAAGGGCCGGCAGCCAGCCCATGCCCGGTGAATCAGCTGCGCCGTAGGTCCTGAATCAAGTCTCGCGTGCGAAGCTTTTCCCTCTTTAGCTCTGCGACCTGAGTCTGCTCCACGCTCGTGAGGTAGATCTGCCTTTCCAGGCGATTGACCTCGCTGTCGAGGGAACGGTGCCGACGCTCGAGATCCTCCAGATTCACTGGCTTCATCTACTTTCCTCCTTGGAGAGTGGCCGACTTCTTCGTGCTGAAAGCTGAAGAGGCACCACTAGGCATTGACCATGGAAACTACGCCTCTTACTCCGAGCGTCAACGGTCGAGTGCGCTTTCAGAAGCCGAATTTTCGAGCCCATTCGAGGCGTCCGTACCGACGCACAACTCGACGTCCCCTTGAAACATTCCAGAGTCGTGGGCGCCGGCGGTCATGCTCAATCCCCTTGCATGGCAGCTGCACGCGCGTCTGTTAGGCTCGAGCGAGCGCGTATGAGTCACTATTTCCGTTTGCTGCTGCAGGGTTCGGTGGGTTGGGCGCTCGGGGCGTGCGCCCAGACACCCCCCGCCGGGTCACCTAAGCACCCCGCCGGCACGACCGGTATTGAGATCGAAGTGCCCCGCACAGTGGTCACACCGAGCAGCACCAGTAGCATTCCCGAGCTGCTGCGTGACGCTGCCGCACTGGCCAAGGCCGAGCGATGGGGGGAAGCGGCCGCGGCCTACGAGCGCGCCTACACGCTCGAGCCCGAAGGTCCTTCAGGTGACGAAGCGTTGTGGGGCGCGGCCAACGCCTACGACCACGCCAACGAGCGGGAGCCAGCGCTCGCCCGCTACGAGCTCGTAGCGCGTCGTCAGCCCGACACCGCGCAAGGCCACGACGCGATGGTGCGAGCCACACGCCTGCTCGTATTCCTGGACCGCTTCGCGCCTGCCGGATTGTACGCGGAGCGGCTGCTGAAGAAGCTCGAGCAGCTCGACGCCTTCGAGCGGATCGCAGTGTACAGCGCGCGGGCGTTGGCGTTGCTCGAACGCGGCGAAGATCAGCAGGCGTCGTATTTCATCGAGAAGGGGCGTGACATCATCGACGCTCGCCAGCTGGACGCCGCCGGTCGCGTGCCGCGCGACTTGGCGCAGCTGTATTACGCGCTCGGTGAGTCGCGGCGCGTGCGCGCAGAACGCGTCGTGTTCGTGCCGCTGCCGCCCAAGTTCGGCGCGGTGCTCGAAGAGCGCTGCCAGCTGCTGCTCGACGCGCAGAGCGCTTACGCCGACAGCATGCGCGCCTACGACGCGCACTGGTCCGCGATGGCCGGCTATCGCACTGCCGAGCTTTACCAAAAGCTGCACCAGGACCTGCTCGCCGTGCAGCCACCGCCCAGCGCCGACACCGAGCGCAAGCGCCAGCTGTTCGTGGGCGCCGTTCGGACTCGCTACGCAATTCTGCTCACCAAAGCCAAAGCCATGGCCCAGCACACTTTGAGCATGGCGGACCGCACTGGCGAGCATTCCGAATGGGTCGAGCGCACGCGGCAGGCGCTAAAGAGCATCGACGAGCGAACCGCCGAAGAAGAGGCGCTACTGGCCAAACTTCCGTACACCCGGCAGGACTTCGAGGCTTACCTGGCGCAGATGGAGGCTCCGGCCGCTGGGTCGGCCCCGACCCCGGCTCGGGTCAGTCCCGCTCCTGGTAACAGGGCCCCCAAAAAGGCCGTCACGGCGGCCCCGGGGACAAGCCGTCCGTAGCCTCGGCAGGCACCTCCACGGGCTGCCGGCCCACCAACTACCGGCAACCTGTTCAGTAGTTAACCCGCTGATTTCGTTGGCCTATTGTCCGGTAGCCAAATGTACGCAAAGTTGACGCCTGGGCGGTATGAATTATGCTTGACAGCCCTAGACCCCGGCGCTACCAGAGCGCCGTTCTCCTCGGTCCCCGCCTAAAAGCTCATCTGACCAGAACGGTTGGACGGAGCAAGGGTGGGGTGCCCCAATTTTACCACCCCAGTCTTCGTGGGTGGAGCTTGGGGGAAGAGGATCCCGCTGCAAAGTGGGAGAACGCCTACCCGCCACGCTCGCCAGACTGCTCATGCAGGTTCAAGGCTCTTCACAAGTGTCCCCGCAAATCGCCCTCGATAACGAGTCTGCCTGGGCTATGGCTCATGCCTCGGGCGCAGGTGCGGTGGTGTGCTTCGCTGGCGTAGCTCAATTGGTAGAGCACCTGTTTTGTAAGCAGGTGGTTGCGGGTTCAAGTCCCACCGCTAGCTCCGCAGTCGGCCCACGCGTGATGGCTTCGGGTAGCCACGCGCGCGGATTTCGGGTTCTGGCTTCGTTTGGGCTCCGGTCCGATGCTCACGCACTCAAGTGCGTTCCGCTTCGGTCCTCGCCCAAGCCTCGCCAGAACGCCGAACTTCGCGCGCGGGTCATCGGGGCGCGTCCGCTTGGGACGGCAGCAGCCGTGCGCCTCGCGGTTCTTTCGCCGCGTCGTTCGGCCTCAAGTCTTGCTCGCTCTGCGAGTGCTACAGTTCGTGAACCTTCGGAGAGTTGCCCGAGCGGCCAAAGGGAGCAGGCTGTAAACCTGCCGGATTTATCCTACGCTGGTTCAAATCCAGCACTCTCCACCTCAGCCGCCCGGGGGGCGGCATCGGTCTCGATCTCTTGTCTCGGGGAGCTCAGCTCCCCCTCGGCTGAAGTGAATTCAGCCGAGCCTCCCCCTCAGGTTTTGGGGCCCCAACCCCAAAACACAGCCGGCGTGAGTTTCACGGAGCCTTCGGGCTTGGAGAGCCGGGGAACAAAGCGCAGCGGCTCTTGTTTCACGGAATTGGGTCGTGGACGGAGCCGAGCGATGACGAGCTTTGCGGGAGTAGCTCAATTGGTAGAGCGTCAGCCTTCCAAGCTGAATGTCGAGGGTTCGAGCCCCTTCTCCCGCTCAAAGTTTTCAGGATCCGTGAGTCATCACGAATCCAAGCCCGCCCAGACCCCTGGGCACACCCGGGTGGGAAGTTTGGTCGCTGGCGAAGCCGAGCCGAGGACCGGAGCGGAGCGTACTCCCGTACGTGAGCACCGTTCTGTCTCCAGGGGCTCTGCCCCCGCGCCCGCTGAAGTGAATTCAGCGGGGCCCCACCCCCGGTTTTGGGGCCCCCGCCCCAAAACTTTCGTTTTCGGATCCGTGAGTCATCACGAATCCAAGCCCGCCCAGACCTATGGGCAAGCCCGGGTCGCAAGCTTGGTCGCGGTCGAAGCTGAGGCGAGCATCGGAGCGGAACGTACTCCAGTACGTGAGCACCGAAGCGCAGCCGAAGCGAAGACCCCGACCAAGATCGCGACCCGTCGCGTCTCGTCGCAACAACGTCACTGTCACGCCCACCTAGCTCAGATGGTAGAGCACGTCCTTGGTAAGGACGAGGTCACCAGTTCAATCCTGGTGGTGGGCTCGAAACCGTAATTAGTCGGAAGAATAAGTCATGGCCAAAGAGAAATTCGTTCGTTCGAAGCCGCACGTCAACGTAGGGACGATCGGTCACATCGATCACGGTAAGACGACGCTCACGGCGGCGCTGGTCAAGGTGCAGTCGAAGAAGGGCCTCGCCAAAGAGATCAAGTACGCCGATATCGCCAAGGGCGGCATCGTGCGCGACGAGACCAAGACGGTCACGATTGCCGTGTCGCACGT
>JAYUYU010000531.1:0-12577 GCA_043752365.1 Myxococcales bacterium
GCAGAAACAACTATGAAAACTTTAGCCGACCCGGCCGGCCAGGGCCTTAAGACAACGGATGATGCCGGCTCCGGTACAGCCCAGCCATCGCGGTTTCCTGCGACGGCGTCTCGCGAGCCACCGAAGCGCGACTCGTCCACGGTCCGGTGGTCATCGAAGCTCGTCACGGTTGCGGGCATCGAGGCGCGCGCAGCCGAGCGGCTCTCATGACGACTCCCTCCGTCATTTCAGACACACAACGCGCTGGCGCCTGGCACGCGCTCGAGGTCGAGTCGGCGCTTGCGATTCTTGCATCGAGAGAGGACTGTGGACTATCCAGCGCCGAGGCCCAGGAGCGTTTGGCGCGGCACGGGCACAATCTCATCAAGACAAGGCGAGGGCCTGGTCTTTTGACGCTCTTTTGGCGGCAGGTAAACGACCCGATCGTCTACCTCCTGCTCGGCTCCGCTGTGCTGGCCGTCGCACTAGGAAAGCTACTCGATGGTCTGGTGGTGCTCGGTGCCGTGGTCGTCAACACCGTTATCGGCTTCCTGCAAGAGTTCCGAGCGGGGAAGGCCATCGAAGCCCTCTCGCACATGGTGCCGCAGGATGCGCAAGTCATCCGTGACGGCAGGACGCAGTCGGTCCAGTCCTTTGAGTTGGTGCCGGGCGACGTCATTCTTCTCGCTTCGGGAGACAAGGTCCCTGCGGATGCACGACTCCTTGTCTCCAAAAATCTTCAGATAGAAGAGGCGGCGCTGACGGGCGAGTCCGTGCCGTCTCGAAAGGCGGTCACTCCGCTGCCAGAGGAGACGTCGCTCGCTGACCAACGGTGCATGGCCTTCGGGGGCACGATGGTGACTACCGGCTGGGCGAGAGCGTTGGTTGTGGCAACGGGCGAAGCGACGGAACTGGGCCGAATCTCCCATCTCCTTCAAGAGGCCACCAGGCTTCAGACTCCTCTCACGATTGCGCTGGCGAAGGTCGGCAAGTGGCTCACGCTGGCGGTGCTCGGCGTCTCGGGTGTGCTCCTTGGAATCAGCTTGCTACGCGGCTACTCATTGGCCGACGCTCTGCTGGTGGCCATCACCCTCGCGGTTGCCAGCATTCCCGAGGGGCTCCCCGCCATCATCACGATCGTCCTGGCCATCGGCGTGCAGCGCATGGCGGCGTGGAACGCCGTGATTCGCAAGCTTCCCTCGGTCGAAACGCTCGGCAGCACGAGCGTCATTTGCTCCGACAAAACCGGGACGCTGACACGCAACGAGATGACTGTTCAGGGCCTTTACACACCTACCGACAGCTACGCGCTTTCCGGAGTCGGCTACTCCCCGGTCGGTGAATTGTCGTCGTCGGCTGGCCACCTTCTGCAGCCGCCTGCCGATGTGCAAGCGCTCATCGAGGCCGGCGCCTTGTGTAACGACGCTTCTGTTCATACAGACGGTGGTAGTTGGCGGCTCAGCGGCGACCCGACCGAAGGCGCCTTGGTCGTCGCATCGATGAAACTGGGAATGGACGTCGATGCTCTCCGACACGCGTGGCGTCGGCTCGATGTCGTACCCTTCGAATCCGAGCATCAGTTCATGGCCACCCTTCATATCTCCCCGGGCGGGACCGGCGGCGTGGTGTTCATCAAAGGGGCACCAGAAGTCATCCTCCGCCGCTGCGGCACGTCCGTCGGCCCGCACGAGGCGGTCCTGTCCCACGTCGCGCACATGGCTTCTGAAGGAATGCGGGTGTTGGCGGTGGGGCACAAGCGCGTCTCGAGCTCCACCGTCCACTTGGAGCCTGCTGACGTCGAGAACGAGTTCACGCTGCTAGGGCTTCAAGGGATGATGGATCCCCCTCGCCCGGAAGCGATCGAGGCCGTGAAGACATGCCACGCCGCCGGCATCGCCGTGAAGATGATCACCGGCGACCACCTCGGTACCGCCGAGGCAATCAGTAAGCAGTTGGGGCTATTGAGTGAGGGCGACAGGGGCATGACGGGCTCCCAGCTCGCCCAGCTGGACGCTTCGGGGCTGCGCAAAGCAGCGGTCGCAACGAACGTCTTTGCGCGAGTCGCGCCGGAGCACAAGCTGCGCCTGGTGCAGGCGCTTCAAGCCGAAGGGCAGGTCGTGGCTATGACGGGGGATGGGGTCAATGACGCTCCTGCGCTCAAGCAAGCCAATATCGGCATCGCCATGGGCATTACCGGCACAGCGGTATCCAAGGAAGCGGCCGACGTCGTGCTCGCGGACGACAACTTCGCTTCCATCGCCTCTGCCGTGGAGGAGGGGCGGCGCATTTACGACAACCTCGTCAAGTCGCTCGCCTTCGTCCTGCCTACCAACTTAGGTTTGGGCCTCATCCTGATCACAGCGGTGGCCTTCTTTCCGGTGCTGCTCATCGCAGGCGAGCACGTCCCGCTCCTGCCCATGCTCCCGACGCAGATGCTGTGGATCAACCTCGTCGCTGCAGTGACGCTTTCGCTGCCACTGGCCTTCGAAGTACTGGAACCGGATGCAATGAAGCGCCCACCGCGGAAGCTCAAGACTCCAATCCTCGGCAGCTTCGTCGTCGTTCGCACGATTCTCGTTGCCTTGCTCATGGCCGCCGGCTCGGTGGGGCTCTTCATCTGGGAGTATTCGACTGAATCGCCACGACAAGGCCATGTCATCGCGCTGCGAGAGGCACAGACCATGGCGGTGACGACTGTCGTCTTCTTCCAGATCTTCTACCTCATCAACTGCCGGTCCCTGCGCTCGTCGTTATTCCAAGTCGGTTTCTTTTCCAACCGCGCCGTGTTCGCCGGCGTCGGTGCGCTCTTGCTCATGCAAGCTTGTTTCATCTACTTGCCCTTCATGCAGCGCGTCTTCGGCACGACGGCGCTGGAGCCAAAGGCCGTGGGTCTATCTGCTCTGGTCGCGTCGGTCGTTCTGCCTCTCATAGAAATAGAAAAGGCGGTCCGCAACAGAAGCGTCGCGAAAAAAGGCGCTCCTGCGAGTCTCCGCACTACCGAACCGACCTCAACCTAGGCGGGTAGGGCTTGCCGAAAGGCATCGCCGCGCCAGAGACGATTGAGAAAGTGTGGCCATATTCTGATTCTCAGGCACCCATGGGTGCGCGACAATGCCCGTCAGAGTGATGAGGGCCGGCGATTTGGGAGGGGTTGACCGCCCGCAGCCACCGCAGGTGGCGAGGATGGGCGGGGGTTTCCGCATCGATTACCGCAGCGCCGACGCGTTAGAAGACCGGCGAAGCTCGAACGAACGCCAAATCACATAGGCGGCGGGCACCACCAACAGCGTGAGCAGGGTCAGCGAGACGAGCCCGCCCCACATCGGAGCCGCGATTCGCTTGGCGACGTCGGCCCCCACGCCGTCGTCGAGCAGAATCGGCAGGAGACCGAAGATGTTCGTCAACACCGTCATCAAGAGCGGTCGCACTCGCTTGCCCCCGGCCTCGACACAGGCGGTGATGAGCGCGTCGATGCTCGTGAGCACGCCACTGGCCCGCCCCTCCTTCCAAGCCTGGTCGAGGTAGACCACCATGACGCTGGTTGTCTCGGCGGCCACGCCGAGCAGAGCAATCATTCCAACCCAAACGGCGATTGAGGTGTTGAAGCTCAAGGCGTAAAGCAGCCAGATCGCACCGACTGCCGCGAAGGGGACACCGAGCATGACCAGCAGGGTTTGCGCAATTCCGCGAAAGTTCAGGTAGAGGATCCCGAACACCAGGCCGAGCGTGAGTGGCAGGATAAACGCGAGACGAGCCCGTACCCGCTCGAGCAGCTCATACTGGCCCGTCCACTTGATACTGTAGCCGGGCGGAAGTTTGACGGAGGCTTGAACGGCGGCCTTCGCGCCGTCCACGTAGCCGCCGACGTCTTGGCCCTCGAGGTCCACATAGACCCAGCCGGTCAGCTTCCCGAGCTCGCTCTTGATCATGGGTGGGCCCATCACGGTCTCGATCCGCGCCAGTAGGCCGAGTGGAACGAAAGCCGCTCGCGCCGCATCTGCGCCTGCTGCAGTTGGCATCGGCGCACCGCTCATCCCCCCACCCATGGCTGCGCCGCCCGCCGGCAAGGCGGCGAGCAGCGGCGCGAGTGGAGATGTACCCATGCCGCCAGTCATCGAGGCCGAGGCCATCCCGCTTCCCGCGGACGCTTGACCTGCGCCGGGCAGCGCCGCGCCGGTACCTGTCGTGGTAGGCAATGTCCGGGGAAGTAGAGGGGAGATCGGGACCAGCACGCCCCTCAGCGCTTCAACATTGTCGCGAAGCTCGCGGGGGTAGCGAACGTTGATGCGGTAGCGTTCCCGGCCCTCGACGGTGGTGTCGACATCCATTCCGCCGATCGAGCTCTCGACCACGTCGAGCACGTCGCGGACGGTGAGCCCGTAGCGGGCAATAACGTCGCGATCAGGCGTAAAGTCGACAAAGAATCCGCCGAGCTCCCGCTCAGCGTAGACGCTTCGTGTACCGGGGACCTTCCGCAGCACGGCCTCGAGTTGGTCGTTGATCTTCGTTATCTCTCCGAGGTCCTTCCCGAAGACCTTGATCCCGATGGGTGTGCGGATCCCAGTCGACAGCATGTCGATGCGAGCCTTGATGGGCATGGTCCAGGCGCCCTGCATGCCTGGCAGTGCGACGCGACGCTCGAGCTCGGCGATCAGCTTTTGCTCGGTCATGCCAGCCCGCCACTCTGACTTCGGTCTGAGTCGCACCACGGTTTCGAACATGGATAGGGGCGCTGAATCGAGCGAGGTTTCAGCCCGCCCGGTCTTGCCAAAGACGCCCGCCACTTCGGGCACCTTCTTGATCTCGGCGTCCTGCCAAATCAGGATGCGCTTGGCTTCCTGGATCGAAATGCCGGGAACCGTGATCGGCATGTACAGGAGGTCCCCTTCGTACAAGGGAGGCATGAATTCGGAGCCCAAGCGCAGCAACGGGACCGCAGTGAGCCCGGCCACGAGCAGGGCCACGGCGACGACTGCGTAGCGGAAGCGTAGGCACGCCTTCAGAATCGGGCGGTAGACGCCAACGCAGAAGCGATTGATCGGGTTCTTGGCCTCCGGCGTGATGCGGCCCTTCAAGAAGGTGACGGCGAGCGCCGGCACGAGGGTGATCGAAAACAGCGCCGCAAACGCCATTGCAAACGTTTTTGCCAGCGCGAGCGGGCGAAACAGTCGGCCCTCCTCGCCCTCCAGCGCGAAGACCGGCAGAAAAGCGATAGTGAGCACGAGAAGCGCGCCAAACATCTGGGCCCCCAGCTCCTTCATGGCCGAAAGCACGAGCTCGATGCGCGGCGTCTTGCGCCCCGCCCGCTCAGCCTCCTCGATGCGCTTGTGCGAATTCTCGACGAGCACCACCGCTGAGTCGACCATGTCTCCGAGAGCGAGGATGATGCCCGCGAGCGACATGACGTTGATCGTGAGATCCAAATAGTAGAAAGCCGTGAACGACGCGATAGTCGCGACTGGCAGTGTGATGGCGCTCACCAACGCTGAACGGAAATGGAATAGAAACAGGGTGATGACGGCAACGACGACTGCCAGAATCTGCAGCAGATTCATGCCAAGCGTCTTGACGGAGTCCTCGATGAGCTGACTTCGGTCGTACACCGGCACGATCTTCACGCCTGTCGGGAGCGACGCTTGGATCTCGACCAGCTTGGCCTTGACACGCTTGATGACGTTCAAAGCATTTTCGCCCGAGCGCATCACGACGACGGCGCCGACGGCCTCGCCCTGCCCATCCACGTCGACCACCCCGCGCCGGATGTTGCCGCCGATCGAGACGGTCGCAACATCCCCAATCCGGATTGGTGTGCCTTGCTGGTTGGTGGCGAGCACGGCCTGCTCGATGTCAGCCTTGTCCTTGATGTATCCGCGACCGCGGATCGCATACTCATGCTGAGCGAGCTCGATCACGCGCCCGCCGACTTCCGCATTGGCGCCCCGGACGGCCGCCGCGACCGCTCCCACTGAGAGGTTGAAGGCTTTCATACGCACCGGATCGATCTCGATCAGGTACTGTTTTTCGAACCCTCCGACGCTTGCAACCTCCGCAACGCCCTCCAGGCTCTGGAGTTCGTAGCGAAGCGACCAGTCCTGCAGGCTTCGTAGCTGCTGAAGATCGTGCTTACCGCTGCGATCAACGAGCGCGTACTGATAAACCCAGCCGACGCTCGTCGCGTCCGGGCCAATCTGAGGGTTCGCGCCTGGCGGCAGTTTTTCACGAACCTTCGACAGGTACTCGACCACGCGCGAACGAGCCCAGTAGAGGTCCGTGCCATCCTGAAAGATGACGTACACGAACGACATGCCAAACATCGTGAAGCCACGCACGGTCTTCACCTTCGGTGCGCCCAGAAAAGTCGTGACGATCGGGTAGGTGACTTGATCCTCGATCAGCGTCGGATTGCGCCCCATCCACTCGGTGGCGATGATGACCTGTGTGTCCGACAGATCGGGCAGCGCGTCGAGCGGAGTGCGTTGTGCTGACCAGGCACCAAGCGCGGTTAGGAACGCAGCGAAGAGGTAGACGACCAAGCGGTTCCGCCCACAAAAATCGATGATGCGCGGTATCACCCCCGACGCTGGCTTGGGCGGGGGGTCGAGGCCGGCCGGAGCCGGCGACTCAGTGTCCTGCATGGCCTGATCCCGGCGTGCTGGTAGCGCGCAGCCGGCTCTCCGAGTCGATCAGGAATTGCGCGCCTGTGGCGACCGCCTCGCCCTCTGTGACGCCGTGCAGCACGCGGTAGTACCCGTCGGCGATCGGCCCTAGGTGCACCGCCCTCGGCTCGATCTGCGAGCCTTTCACGACGAACACGATGGAGCGATCGCCCGCATGAATGACCGAGGCTTCAGGGATGGCCAGCGCTGAGCCAAGGTCGACGCTCATTTCGACCGTGGCAAAGGCACCGGGCCTAATTCGTCCATCCTTGTTGTCCAGCTCGAAGCGAACCTTGAGTGTGCGCGTTGCCTCCTCGATCGTAGGCGGAAGAAACCCGATCGTTGCCTGGGTCGGGGCGGTGTCGAGACCCTCGACACGGAGCGAGGCGGGAGCTCCAATTCGCATCCAGGGAACGTCTGCCGCGTAGACGTCGGCCAGCATCCACAGCCGAGATACGTCTGAGATGAGGTAGAGCTCGGTGCTGGGGTCGATGAACAAACCAGCGATAGCCTGCTTCGAGACGATGATGCCCGAGCGCGGGGCGACCAGGGTGAACGTACGCGCCGGCCGCCGGGTTTGCTCGAGGCGCTCGATTTGCGCCGCCGGCACGTCCCACAGCGACAGCCGCTGCCGGGCTGCCGCAAGCAGGCGCTGCGTCGCGTTGCGCTCTGCGTCCGCGAACGACCCCGCGCCGTCTCCCCTGGCCGAAGTTTGATCGAGGACTGATAGAAATTCGAGCTGCGCGGCGTAAACCTCTTGGCTGTAAACCGTGCAGAGCGGCGTGCCGGCCTTGATAGCCTTGCCCACGAAGTTCGCGGAAACAGTCTCGATCCAACCGCGCACCTTGCTGTGCACGTGGGACGTGCGCGTCTCGTCCATTCCAACGATGCCGGTCGTACGGATCGAACGCTTGAAGGCGCGCTGTTCGGCACGTGCAGTGGCTAGCCCCATGGCCGCGGCGCGCGCAGGATCGATGCTTACTGTTGCGTACCCGACGGGCATGCCCATGCCGGACATCGACGGCATCGGGCTCGTCTCCGCAGCTGCCTTTCGGTCCGCGGTCGCCGCGGCTTTCGAGTGGCCCGCGTGCGCGTCGGCGGGGCCAGGTTGGTCCTGGCAAGCGGTGCCGACGATCAGCAGCAACAACGTGATGGGGCGTGCATTCATGGCGAAGATTTCTGAAAGGGTGCGGCCGTGGCGCGCTCGATGTCGGCTACAGCAACAGCGCGAGCGAATAGCGTCTCCACCCGGGCTCGTTCGACGCTTTGCAGCGCGCGCCAGGCATCCAGTACCCCCACCATGTCCACCGTTGCCGTCGAGTAACCGCTTAGCGACGAGGAAAAACTTTGCTCGGCACGCGGTCCAGCAAGCTTTTCGATCAACTCGAGCGAGCGGTTGGCAGTGTCGAGGCGGCGCAAGGCGTCCGCGACTTCGAAGCGGATCATCGCTCGCATGGCAGCAAGCTCGTTGCCGGCGCTCGACGCCCGAAGATCGGCGGCTTCTGCGAGGCGACTTTGACGTCTGATGTTAAAGAGCGGAAGAGTCACTCCGACCATCACGCCGGCCGTGTCCGCCGCCCCGACCATCTGGTTGTACCAGACGGACGTCATGAAGTCAGGGTAGCGCTCACGGCGAGCCAGTGCGGCCATCGTCGACTCCTCGCTTTGCATGGCGCGCATGGCCGTCAGCTCGGAGCGCCGCGCCTCCGCGAGCCGCATCAGCGCTGCGAGCACTGGGCGATCAGGTTGGTCGGCGGCACTCGGTAGTGGGGGATCCGGGAATGGCAAGTCGGCGGCGGTGTTGCGAAGCGCGTTCATCATGGCGACGGCCGAAGTCCGCTCGCCGTCTAGATCTATGGCCTCGATGTCCACCGCGTTGCGCTCGACTTCGGCGCGCACGACCTCGTGATGACCCCCAACCCCTGCGCCGTACCGGGCCAGGGCCGTGTTGGCAATCGTCGTGAGTAACTCGCGACTTGCGCGGTTGACTCGGCGTAGACCTGCGTTCATGGCGAGCATGAGATAGGCGCGCTTTGCCTGAAGAACGAGCTCGACCTTCTGGGCTCGAGTGAGCGCCGCTTTGCCGTCCGCTCGTCGGGCGAGCGCGTCCTCCATCAGCCCCAGCTTGCCTGGCCACGGCAGCATCTGGCTCACCTGATAGCGGACCATGGGCATTTCGCCGCCCATTTGTTCCGGCACGCGATCCAGCATGACGGCGACCTCTGGGTCGGGAAACAGCCCGGCCGCGCTGGCGTCACGCGTCGCGCTGTCGTGTTCGAGCGCGCGCGCCTTCAGGCGTGGATTTTTCGCGAGCACGTCGGCCACGAAAGCTTTCATCACGGGGTCGGCACCGAGCGCAGGCAGCGAGCTGAACAAAGTCAGCAGCAAAGCGACTGAGCCAATCGTCGACCTGGCGGTGTTCATCTGCGTGCCTCGGTCTGCCTGCTTGCAATAGGGGGACCACGCAGCATCGGTACTCCCGTAGGGTAGTAGCTGTCGAAGCGCGCAGACTCTGCGTGTGGGGACTGCCCCGGCGCAAAGCCTGCGTTCGAGAGGTTAACCAAACACCGCAGTCGGCACCGAAACCACCCGGTCACAAACGAGTAACTGGTTCGGATACACGAGGCACGCCGTGTGCATTTAGCAATGTGATGGACGAGCCCTCACGCAGTGATGCGAACGCCCGCCTCAAACGCATCGCGGGGCAGGTCGGCGGTCTTCAGCGAATGGTCGCCGAAGATCGCTACTGTGTTGATTTGCTACTGCAAGTCGCAGCGGTGCGTGCCGCACTAGCCGAAGTCAGTCGGGTCGTACTGACCCACCACGTTGAAACCTGCCTGACTCAAGCTTTACAAAGCGGGGGAAAAGCCGACCGAAGCGTCAAGCTCCGCGAGCTGATGGCGGTCTTCTCGCGATACGGCGCGCTCGGGGCGCAGGCGCGCACGTTGCGACGCAAGGGCTAATCGCGAGCAACCCCATACAGTTGCGGGAACGCTGGCTGTGCTAGCAACGCGCTTATGAACGTCGCACCAGAATGCCAACGCTGATGCGCTGATCCGGCGTGGCATAGGCCTTGCTGATGGGGGCGCCAATACCCCCACGGGGTTCCCATCACAGGAGCAGAACGTGAACTATAAAAATTTGGTTTCAGCTGCAGCATTCGCGAGCCTTAGTTTCGCCTGCGCAGCAGATCCGGGCACGCGACCACATGACATGAGCGCCGCTGATCATCAGGCGGCTGCTCAAAGGGAATCGAGTGCTGCAGACGCCCACGCTGACCAGAAGGACCCGTCGGCGACCCAAAAACATCCGATTTGTTCCGGCAAGGGCGGATGTTGGACTTCCACGGCGAGCCCGACGGCACAGCACAGCGACGCCGCCAAGCGGCACCGCGACTTAGCGGCGAAGCATCGCGCAGCCTCCACCGCCTTGACCGACGCCGAGGTTCGGTCCTGCACCGGTCTTTCTGAAGAGGACCGTGACATGAGCCCGTTTGCGCACAAAGAAGACATTCAATCCGTCAGCCCGCTGACGAAGGAGACCAAGTCCGGCAAGGGCAGCACTACAAAAGAGGTCGGAGTTACGGTTGTCTTTCGCGCAGTCGAAGGTCTCACGGCGGAGTGGCTCCAGCGAGTGGTCGACTGTCACTTGGCTCGAGCTTCTTCGGTGGGCCACGACATGCCAGAGATGGGTTACTGCCCCCTGATTCCCAAGGGCGCAGAGGCCACCGTCACCTCTGCTGGTAATGGTTTTGCCGTAAACATCTCGGCGAAGGACCAGGCGACGATTGACGAAATCAAGAAGCGCGGAGCGATGCTGAGCGCTCGATAGGGCCGTGAGGGTTTTCGGCAAAGTCCGAGACCGCTCGCCGCGCTCGCTAGAAGGCCCCGCCTAAACAAAAGGTCCCGACAATGGCGCCACCGCGATGAACGACCACCCTGAACGAACGCTGGGTTCACGAGGCCGTAGGCCCAGTTAGCGCAGCCGCTGACACTCCGGACAGAAATACATCGCGCGCCCGCCAATCAGGCTGCGCACGATGGCCGCACCACACACCCGGCACTCGCTTCGCTTGTAGCAATGAAGTGCCTCGGCGCGCTTGGTGCGGCGCGTGGCGCCCTTCACCGTGACGATGCGGTTGTGTTCGGCGCCGCGCTTGAGCAGGTCTTTGGCCAGTCGCCAGATGCGATCGATATCGGCGGCAGCCAGCTGGTTGCCTGGTGTTTCGGGGTGGAGCTTGGCCAGGAACAAGATTTCGGCGCGGTACACGTTACCGATGCCGGAGAAGAGGCTCTGGTCGAGCAAGAGCGCGCCGATGGAGCGGCGGGAGCGGCGCATGCGTTCGGCGACCGCGCGGGGGCGCTTGACGTCGCCGAGCGGGTCGGCGCCCAGGCGGGCTTTGAGGGTCGCGAACTGCTCGGGGGTTTGGCATTCGCAACGCGTCGGACCGGTCAGTTCCCAGACTCGCTCGGCGCTGACCAGGCGCAGGCGCGCGCTGAGCCGAGGCGGGAGCTCCGGCTTTTGACGCTTGAGCTTGCCGAACAGGCCAAGGTGGATGTGCACGAGCGCGCGATCCAGGTCGAGAAAGAGGTGCTTGCCGATGGCGAAGGTGCGGCGCAGCGTGGCGCCGTCCAGCGCCGTGGCTTCCAGGAAGCGGCCTTGGGGCGAGCTGATGCGCAGCGCCTTGCCCGCGAGGTCCCCACCAAGGTCCCGGGCCAGGCGATGCAGAGTGTGACCTTCGGGCATCGTCAGGGCTCCGGTAGGTCGGCCACTGTGAGCACTTCACCGTTGGCCAGGCGGTCGCTCACGGCTTGGAATGTGCGCGCGTCGTGGGCGCGGCGAGCGTCTGGGCGGCGGCGCAGCGCGGCGAGCGGCACCATCAGGCGCTGATTACCCGCGAGCTGCGGCTCGTGCCGCGCCAGGTACGCCCAGTAAAGCGAGGTAATGGGACAGTTGCGCTTCGGGTCGAAGCTGCAGCCGCGGCAGTAGTCGCTCATGCGTTGGATGTAGGCTGCACCGGAGATGTAGGGCTTGGTCGTCATCAAATCGGCCACCGCGTACGTACCCATGGCGAGCACGTTCGGTTCGACGACCCAGTCGTAGGCGTCCACGTAGGCGATCCAAAACCAATCGGTCAGCTCACGCGGCGACAAGTCCAGAAGCGATGCCAAGTTACTGAGCACCATCAGGCGCGTGATGTGGTGCGAGTAGGCTTCGCGCCACACGTCACTCACGACGTGGTCTAGGCACGCCAGACCTGAGCGTTTTCCCCAATAGGCAGGCGGCAGTGGCCGTGCGGCGCCGAGCGCGGAAGGCGCGGCGGGCTCTTGTGCTTTTCCGGCCGGCAGCTTGCGAAAACCGTCCG
The DNA here is from genome assembly GCA_043752365.1 of Myxococcales bacterium. Classification (GTDB taxonomy): domain Bacteria; phylum Myxococcota_A; class Polyangia; order Polyangiales; family Polyangiaceae; genus PMG-095. The sequence continues at coordinate 12,001 of JAYUYU010000531.1, forward strand.
TCTCGCGGTGCACATGGCGCACGAACTCGCGCCAGCCCAGGACCTGCCGCACGAAGCCTTCTTGACTGGCGAGCGAAATGGGCGCGGCCATTACCTGCGCCAACACGACCGATGGCAGCAAGCGGTGCAGGTTGAGAAGCGGTGATAGGCGCGTATGAAACAGGCCACTCGAAGCGGTGCTCATCGCGTCTTCGAACGGCCCGAACGTCGGCAAGCAGCCAGCGAGGGCCCAGTGCAGCTGCCGTTCGGCGTCTGCTCGCGTGGCCGGCAACGCGGTGAGGTCCATCTGCCCGGGATGTGATGCGTAGCGGCGCTCGATCAGCTCGCCCACCTCGAGCGTGACGGCGTCGGGAGAAAAGCGCAATGGCTCGGGCGCCGACGGCTCACCGCGGTAGGGCTTGCGGTTCTCGGAGTCGAAGCTGAAGCGGCCGCCACGGGGCTTGCCGTGGTCCATCAGCACGTTCAGCTCACGCCGTACCACGCGATAGAACGCGTCCATGCGATAGGGCTGCCCGGTCGGCGCTGCGCGCCGGAACTGCTCGGGAGTCGTGAGCCAGCCGGCGTGCGGCACTTGCGA